>CAMBLS010000038.1 GCA_945868485.1 uncultured Lachnospiraceae bacterium
CAAATGAATTGGAATAGGCATAATCGTTGCCTCATCATATTGAATTGCTCCTAAACGCAGGGAATCAGTATAATTCACCCATTCATCAGAATTATCACATTTCTATAACTGTACAGATTTTCGTAAGGTCATCTGATACCGTGTATTAGACTTTATTGTGTCATTATTAATGGGGGTCCATCCCGTATACATACCATCATAGTGGCCATTGTCAATTAAATCATCAATAATAAATGAAATCCCCATTTCTTTTCCCTTCCATTGCGTATAACAAGAATTATTCAGAATTATTCTTTATGGCTAAGTGCTCTACCGCTGCCTGCAGTCGTCTATATGTATCAGCTGGTCTTCTTGCAAAATCTGCAACTGATTTTCTTTCAACGATGGCTCCATCTTTAACGGCCAGAATATCACCATCACTGAAAACATACTGCACGTCACCGTATACAAATCCGACATTTGTATCATCACCACTAATTTCTGCATAGTTAACGGATCTTTTCAATTCTGTATAGAATCGATACTTCTCTTCCAATCAAAAGTTCCGGAACGAATTCGCTATGCTGCAGCAAAAACATATTTGTATAATCACATGGAAAACCATGCTCTTTCGGTTCAATGGTCTTATCAAGCGTTTCCCAATTTCGAACAGTAAATCGATAATATGGTTCTTCTCCGTTTGCATGTGTTAAAGGTACTTCCCTGATATTCTTTCGGCGAACAATAGTTGTTCTGAGAACCTCACCATAGTAACGAATGCCTGCATCAGTACCAAACTTATTCTTAGTCTGATACAGTGCTATATAATGAATTGGCAGTCGATCATCTGTTACCTGCTTAACTGGTATGTAGTAGAAATTTTTATCAAAACAGATGTCAAACTGCTGTCTTGAACGGAATGTTCCGACCAGAACATCTCTCTTTTCCCAATCAACTACGGCTAATTTCTCTTCAATGCCACGAGGTAGTGTTGTTCTCTCGAATGCAGATTCTTTAGAATCAGAAATCAGTTCGTCTAAAAGTTTCTGTACCAATGATGTTGCTCCCGGAAGAAACGGCAAACCGCCAATATTTACGCTTTCTATACTCTTATAAAAATGATGTTCCTTATAAAGTTCTTCGTCATCATAAGGAAAAAGAATGTATGCTCCAAACATGGTCTTCTCAAAAGTAAATTTGGATGCCTTATTTTCATAAACAATGGAATCCCTGTAACGATGCATCGTATTGATATCATCAACCTTTGGACCAGGATTATTGTTCGAATCCGGATAGAAAGGACTCTCCGGTTCTTTTTCAATACGATATTTTGCATCAAATACATACTTGTAAGATACTTCCGTACCCTTCTTTTCGAGTTCAAGTACATTATCCGGTTTCTGATTTACAGTCTGTGTCTTTGTTTCTCCAGGATTATAGACCAATGTAATCTGCTCACCTGTCTTTGGATTGATAAAACACGCTTTTGATTGTTTGCCCTTTACCAGTGTAACTGTAATACCACTGTTATCAATTTTTATGATATCTGGCGAAACCAACTGGTACTGCTGTTTCAAAAGAGTAAACAGTTTGATAAAGCACCAATATTCATATAACTGAGCCGTATCTTTTACAGATATTCTGAAGAAATCCCCGTGAACAGAAAGACCTCTCTGCATCATGAGATAGTACTTATACAATTCCCTGTATCCCGGAGCCATACCAAATACCAGTGACATGCTCTGCGCTGCTGTATATTCAGACACCCCACGAAGAAAACTGTTATTCAAAACATTTCGAAATTTATGAATCATTCGATCCGCTTCAAGAAGAACTGTTTCCTCTGGATTCTTCACAGATTTCTTATATCTTGTAATAAAGTCCTCCAATTTTCTTATTGTTGCTTTCAGAATAAACTTAACAAACCTATTTTCATTGGTATCATAGGTAATCTGTTTTCGTGCGGCCAGTACACGATTTACAACCAAATTTCTTTCCCTATCTAATGCTATATTTGTCTGATGAAACATAAGCCATTTCTCCGATTTTCGATCTGTACGCTTTGCTTTATACTCCGGAACAACCGAGCGCTCAGTAATCAATTTATGATGAGGAACTGTTGTTATGCGCTTGGCGGCATTCATATACTTATCAAAAATCATGGAAATAATCCGGAAAAAGATTGCCGGGACATTATTTTGTTTATCACCAATTGAAAACTCCTGATACGTTTTCTGCATGAAATCTATTGCAGCAGCATATACCATTTCGGAAACATCGGCTATCATACGCTGATAATCTTCTTTATAAGTGATTTTTGACGGATAAACCTCTATACGAAGAACCATAACTTTTCTGTCATCGGCAGTTATCTCTAAATCCGTATACCCCACAGAATTTCCAAAATTAATGATACCTGTAATCAATGTGTTATTACCTTCGATGACAGGCCCGATTTTTTCTCTGATCAGATAGTTCTCATTCCAGAAATGTACAGCTTTCCCATTTCTGCTATTTACAATCAATTCATAATCTGTCTGTTCAAAAAATAATGGTGCAACATTAATTATTTGTGCAGAATACTTACCACTATTTTCAAAGTTCAAATCAATATTTTGTATACCTACCTTAATTCGCTCTAATCCGAAAGTTGTGATGGCAACAGAAGAAGACTGCTCGTCTGCACAGGCAGCTACAGCAGTCTGTATATTCTTACTTTTAATTACCAAATCAATATCTGACGTTCTGATTTCAAGAAGCTTATCAGAGCCAGTAGGAAGTAAAGCCATCCTCTTCGAATCTCCTCATCATATAGCAGATCTTCTCTGCTGATTTTTTATATTTGCAATCTTTTGTTTCAACATATACCTGCATCTGCTCACTAACAGAAGCCTGGTTGAGTCCGGTATAATCGCCGGCACATTTCTTAAATAATTCACAGAGCATGTCTTTAATAGATGCACTGCTTCCCTGAATTCTCGGAAGAATCTTCTGCATAATCTCATTGTCAAAAGCAAGATTCGTATCAAGCAGTTCCGCTTTTTTATTATTAAGCATATAGAAGACTATTTCATCTCGAACGCGGTAACCAACATGAGCCTGTGCACGCTGTAAGATCTCATTGATTTCCTGAAGTTCAAGACAAATATCGGAAACAAACTGACGGTCTTCTGTTGCTGTATCTGACATCAATGTAATATAATCCGTTTTCAAAAAATCATTCTTACAGTTCTGTGCTTCTGCTTCCTCTAACGCTTCAGAAAAATCAGGAACAAGGTCCACATAAGAAAATTCGATAGTGTTCGCACGATCAAGAACCTTTTTACTGAATGGGAAGGTTGTCTCATCCATATTTACGGTTCCGATCACATACAAATTTTCCGGAAGAATAACCTTTCCATATGTAACCGATGCCGCTTTATCAAGAATAATCTCATCTGTAACGACACGACCGTCTTCTCTATGTCTGGTTTCAATAATTGACAGAAAATCACTGAGGTAGTATTCAACACGTGCGAGGTTCATTTCGTCCAGGCAAAGGAAATATGGAATGTTAATATTCTCTGGTTTAGCCGCTTCATGAATATAATCAATGATAGTTCCCGGAACAAATTCACCTTTCAGATTTACGTGTCCAAATAAATCTGATGAGTCTGACCAATCAGGGCGAACTGAAACCAGTTTATAATTTGCTCCAATTGCTTCAGCAAACAATCTCACCAAGCGTGTTTTTCCGGTTCCGGAAGTGCCGGCAAGAATTACAAATGGTTTTGACTTTAAGCTGAGGTAGAAATTTTCAATCAACTCGCCATCATAACTGAAGCCTTTAGATGCAATATACTCCTTAATCAGCTCCATACTTTCTTTAATTGATAATTCCGGCACTTCTTCCTCACCTTCTTCCAAATATCGTTCTATACCAAATTCTTTCAAAGCCTCAAATAATTCTGGACGTAACCGCCATACAAAATTACCAGGCTCATCGCCGTTTGCATTTCTTCCCTGAAATAAAATAGGCCATACTTTATTTCCATCCTTTTCGCTAACGCAATACGGAAGATCAAATATATTTTTTATTTTGCTTGCCAACTGCACGCCTAAAGATGCTCTGTAAAAATCGGAGGTTCTTCCATATTTTTCTTCCAACTGTCTACAGGTTGCTGTTCCACCAAAATCGTACATAGCTGCAATTGCAAAGTATGCATTATCCGTAAAGGTTTTTCCATCCTTAAGTAATTCCAGCCACTGCTCTTTGCTGATTTCTGGATTATACTCGTCCAAAGACGGCCACCAAGCCTCTTCTTCCTGATTTAAAAATTCCACATATTTCTTATATAAGGTTAATGCTGCAGACAGATCCCCATGACCATGCTGCTGATTAACCTCCTCATAGTTTGGAAGGCTTTTAATATGGTTATCTATATCTGAAAATTCTTCAATCCCTGTAACATCTAAAATAGGTTTAGTAAATTGTACTCCCAACCACTCTTCGGCCTTTTCCAAAGCACGAACATATCTGTAAATTGTACTTTCCGAATATTTTTTTTCAGGAAGCATGTTCAGCCACGCCTCAAATGATAGCCGACCATTTAAACTCAACTCAAATTCTGCGGCCAGCTTTTCGAGGCTTGCTATCAAAGACTTTCTGGATTTTGCTTTTGCAAATTTTAAAGCTCCTTCATATGCCTTAGTTCCATCTGATTTTCCATTTTCTTCAATGATATGACGAACATAGTATATTAAAAGATCACTATTCTGATTCCATGTAGAACCTTTTCCTTTTATCAAATCAGAATACAATGACAGATAAAACTGTGCAGATGACTCATGAATATTATCAGGATACATATTCAATATTTCTTCAGTTGCACGTTTAAGAGAGATTTCCTCTTTGTGCACCGCCTTTCCTCTGATATATAAATCTTCAATTAATTCCTGAGTCATTTTTCCCATAATTATTCTCCGTTATTGTGTTTCCACAATTGTAAGTATTTCATCAACAAGATGCTCCAATGTATCCATTCGTTGCTTTTTCTTAAGTTCACATTCCCAAACGATGATCACATGCCATCCCGCATTCTGTAATTCGTCATATTGTTTTTTATCCCTGACAATATTTGACTCTATTTTCTCTTTCCAGAATTCAGCATTATTTTTAGGCCAAACAAAAGATTTGCAGCCTTCATGCTTATGCCAGAAACAACCATTTACAAAAATAACTGTTTTATACTTTGGTAAAACTATATCTGGCTTTCCCGGAAGTCTTTTATCATTCTTCCTATATCGAAATCCCTGAGAAAATAAATATTTACGTACTATTTCCTCCGGTTTTGTATCCTTACCTTTGATTCTAGACATGTTATAACTGCGAGTTTCTTTATCATGTACATCCATAAATCGTCACTCCAACTTATTGATTAATGCTGCTGCCACAGTGTATGCCAATCTGACAGGTACTGCATTTCCAATCTGACGATATGCTGCAGTTCTTCCTGGAACATCTTTTTTAGACTCAAAATAATAGCTGTCTGGGAATGTCTGCAGACGAGCCACCTCACGTGGAGTCAGTGAACGATTCTGCTTTATATCAGGATGAATGTAATAATGCCCATCCCGAGAAACATGAGCAACTACCGTCTGCGAATACGGCAAATTTCCAGCTACAACCTTAAATCTATCGAGAAATGATGTAGTATTATGGTGGGTCCTGAGTTTTTCCGGCAGATCCGGATAGTCAATTCTCTTCTGGTTCTTATCCCACGCAGTTACTACTAATTTGTATATTTCCAAATCCTGTTTGGTATGTGGCCTCGCCGTATGGAAGGAGATTAAATCTATATCTTTAATACCCATATCATACAAATAATTCCCATTGTACTCCAATGCCCTTACCGGCCTATAGGTTCCTTCCCCAGCATGTAAAGCAGGAAGATCTTTAAATATTTCAGATACTGTAATACCTGTCGTGTCAACAGTCGGAAGCTCTGGATAAAAATCCTTTTCGTTTTCTCCATATTTTCCGATCAGGATGATTCTTTTTCTATTCTGCAGAATTCCATAATCTGTTGCATTCAAAATCCGGTAGTCAGTAGAATATCCGCATTCTTTAAACAGAGCTCTCATGTTATCAAAATGTAGGGTCTCGTCCTCATCTTTCGCTGACAATAGCCCTGTAACATTCTCAAAAACAAAATATTTAGGCGTATATCTTTTCAGGAATTTAGCATAAAGCTTATATAAATAATTACGTTTGTCTCCAATCATACCATTTTCGGAGCGTGCTCTTCCTACCAGTGAATATGCCTGGCAAGGAGGACCACCAACAATAAGATCAAGTTTTTTTCCGTCAAGGATGCCATCAATTCTCCTGAATATTTCAGGTAGGGTCTCATCAGATATTTCATAATTCATAATTGCATTTAATACATTTTCCGGAACAGCCTTATATAATTCACTCCTCGATATTTCTCCCGAAATATATTTCTCATACACATCGAACTTTCCATGGGCTTTCAACCAATGGTATGCAGATCTCGTTTTTAGCGTAAAACAGGCAGCCTCATCCATTTCTACATGGGCAATTGGAGTGTACCCTGCCTGAATAAAACCTTCAGACAACCCACCGGCGCCGGCAAACAGATCCAGATAATTAGGCATAATACACACCCCTTTCCGATATATTAGTTTTTATTTCTGAATGTTGTGCTACCTCATTCACTTGGTGTTTATAATCAATGTTGTATTTAAGCATTTTCGGAATATCCTTCCGTTTTGGCTTTTTCCAGCACCTGCATGATCTTGGCACATTGCTTCTCGCTTGGAAATTTCCCTTTTTCCATTGCGATAGCAACTCTTAAGAACGAAATATCCTGAGGCGTAAAAATGTGTTCAGCTGTACCCCATTCGAGCAAAGCCCTCCAGTTTTCAACACCATAATTTGCAACCTTAATCATGGTGGAAGCACTGGTATGTAGTTTCTGTTCTTTTCCTGCAGCTCGATTATCCTCTTTTTCTTCACTCTTGAGTACAAGTTCGGCTAGAAATTCATTGCTAAACGGCACATCTATCAGCTTCGCTTTTTTCCAGCAGGCTTCTCTCTTAGCCCATTCGGTAACGTTTTCAACATCTCTGCTTGGGGAAACCAAATGGTTATACATAGCCTCAGCAATTTGCTCGATCTGCAACTCAAGTGCATGTGAAACACCTTGATTATTCCAAATTGACCTAAAATCCAAAGCAAGGTCCGCTGACTTCTTTTCTATTGCATAAAACAGATATGACAGAGTGTATGTCACAACCTGTGCCTTGTAACCCATCTCATACCATGAAGCATTTTTAACAAGATAATCCGTCTTCTTGAAAAGTATGTTCAGACAAACGATCTTTCTAAAAAATGCCTCGTTAAAATCTGTTTCGTTTTTTTCCCATGCCTCACTGGCCCATTCTGCAAAACGAATAAAATTTTTTTGGGCACCGGTGCTTACCTGATGCGGCAGCTGACGATAAATGTTGAAGTATTTTGCCAAATCAGTTTTAGTAAACATCTGTGCCTTAGGGTTCTGTATAAGGAACTTAGCCTTCTGAGGCTTAGTCATTCGGGCTTGTTCCTGCTTATACTGGCCACGGGTGCGCTCGTAATACCAATGCGTACCGAACTGTTTTCCCATAACCGCCGGAGCCAGAACATGCCGCGAAAAGCCCTCAATACGTATATGGAAAGCATGATTAGAAAAAAAGTCTGCATCACTAACCTTATTCTGCTTGTTGGCATATTTTGCGATGTTTGGAATCAGCTCCACTGCTTTTTCAGGAGTAACCACTGAAAGCTTCATAGGAACATAGATATCGTGCAGTCCATTTGCCTTGCTCTTATCATTAATCGCAGCTGCCGCAAGCGAAGCTGTGGTCTGACCTCCATTAACGATCTGTAACGAAGTAATTTCCGTAATGTAAGGACACTTACCTCCGTATTCAACCTTAACCTCATAAGCAGTAGCTGCTATACCATTATTGTAAGCAAAAAACATACTTGGATTATTTAAGATCGTATTTCTGATTTCCTTATTGATCTTTCCCTTGGCTGTCAAAAATGATCTCACGTTTCCTTCGAGAAGACGTCCGCCATATTTATTATATAAATCAGCGAGAATAGACCCCGGAATGCTGCACAGATATGCAGTATATTCATCATTTGTTCCTGCTTCAAGGCAAGGAATACCATGTTCACAAAAATCCTTCAGGTCAATAACAATCTCTTCTTTTCCTGTCTTTGATTCCTGAATTCCTTGCAATCGTGAAATATCCCAGATATGGTACTCGGCAACTGCATTACCAATTTTGTTGCTTGCTATTTCCTTAATACGGCTACTCATGACCATATCGGTCAAGATATAAAACTTTATTTTTGGAACATTCTGATATCTCTTTTGAATATCCAACGCAAGACCATAGCCCGGTGAACTCTCTTCTGCATATTTCTGGATAAAGCCAGACCGCGACTCCTCTACAAAGGCACGTGCACGCTTAAACTGATTCTCAGCCTCTGTTGCAGTAAGCGACTGCAACTCAAGGCTATCTACAAATGGGCAGATAATGATATATAGGCAGTTATCAAGCTCACTGTAATAATAACCATCAATCTGGATTCGACGATTTCTGGAACCAACACCTTCATATGCCAGCTGCTCAAAATCCTCAAATTCCTCGGCATCAACAAGAGTGCTCGCATACAGAGCCAGAAATTCCTCTCTGGGAGAAGTGCCATTCATTGACGCATTGAAATGAACATCATCCAATATCCCTGCACGAAATTCACTCAGTTCCATAGTCCATTTCTTCCTTCCTAAAATCTTTTATCGTTGGTAATGAAATAAAATAATCAACTTTGGTAATACTCATCGGAATGTTCTTCCGCCTAAAGCATGGAAAAGACTCCGTCACCAAATAGTGTCGTACCCCTTTTACCTCAAAGGTGTAATCCACATCTTCGTATTCTGGTCTCGGATAATAACCATATTTCAAAAGCATATCACAGAATTCTGCCCTAACGTCATCATCTATAAGTCGTGACAAAAGCTTCATATAGACAAAATTCAGGTTAATAGCATTCGCATTTATTCGACTGGTCTTATCAGCAAAGACAACTATAAGTTCACCATCGTTTGGACAATCCAATTGCTCAACCGAAGAGATCTTCACTTCTTCTTTTCCGCTGGATATTGTTTTCACCTCATACCACGTGTCATCCAGAATAAAATCCTGATGAGCAGCCCGTGGTCCAGTCCATGACAGCGCTGATTTTTCTGATCCATATTTTACCATCAGCTCATTATCAAGAATATACATCTCACCGAGTAAGCCCTTGATTTCTTCTGGAGAAAGAAGACCACTTCTGGAATTGGCTAGCATTTCCTTCCACTCATTATATCTGGTAACTACAAATTTCGCGCCCTTTTCCTTGTTCTTTATCATCCGAGATGACTCTATAATATCTCCACAGAAAAGAATAAACATATCCTTGTATTCGTCTTTCACAAGCGACAGCGAAACTGTCCAGCGTCCATCATTCCTTTGACCAAGTTTCGCCTGTATCATCTTTGAGGATATGAGATGCTGCGGTCTGGCATCACACACTAATAGCATTGTCCATCGGGACATGTCGTCGACACCTATGTACAGATCCAATGGATGAGTATCGTCAATGCGCTGGTATGAATCAATCCTTGTTATTCTGTTAAATATATCATTCAGATCTGTCATACCTTTTACTCCTCTGGAATGGTTTCATCTACTTCATAAAGATCATCTGTATCATCTGCTCCAAACAATTCAAACCATTTCTGCTTATTAACCTTGTACTTAATAACCTCTCGCTTTTTACCTTTAATTCGAGGAATACCAATACTAAGGCCAATAATCGGAAAATCTAAGGATTCCGCTATCTTCTTTTTTATCTCGTCTTCCTGCTGACCGGATTTAGGCTCGTAGGAAAGCTTTACCGGATAAATGACTATTAAAGGATTTCTTTTCATACCTGTATTGAAATAAAAGTCCTCACTAAAAGCCTTTCCCTTTTCATACCCCTCTTCCATCTGTGTAACAATTTTCTTTGTGAGTCCACCTTTCGCAAGGTCTTTACTACCCAGTCGTGAATTCTTTCCGGACATCTGAAGAGATTTTGTATCTTTTCTGTACGCAAAACCACGCTTTACAGGATGAATTCTTAACCCGGCAAACGAAATCTCCTCCGTTGTGCTCAAGCCGCCGGCGATCAGGATATCCCAATAATCAAAGATCTGTTGATCATCCTCTCTGAAAATAGAAAGAAGCTCAGTAACAGCAAAATCAATATTCAGTGTATGAGCAGAGTAGACACTCAGAAAATCAATAATCTTATCTTTCGGCACATTAAGATATTGATACCCTTTAAGTGCAAGCTCCGGGTCATTTCGATGAACCGAATAAGATGAAGCAACATCCTGCAGGAAGGCTTCAGTCTCCTCATAGTTTCTCTTAAGAATATCCTTAGAGCTGTGAACATATCTGGTTTCAACTACTTCACCACTGAAATTAACAACAGTTTCATAATCTTTTGCGGAGCGCATCTTATTTCTGGCTGTAACTAACAATCCTTGAATATCAGATCTGACTGCCAGTCCAAAATCTGTCGGCGTCATATTATCATTCTGCATACGGCGCACTTCAGCGCGCAGCTTATCGGTTGCCATCGAGATGTATGAATACCACGCCATAGATTCATCCGGCATCCATATCTTGCAAAGGTCTCTATATTTTTCACGATAACCAAACCATCTACCCATCTGCATAAGAGTGTCATACATTGATGAATTCCTGTAAAAATAACTGGTTGACAGGCCTTCCAGAGTTAATCCACGCGAAAGACTCAGGCCACCAATAGCAATAAGCCTAAGCCCAATATCATTCGGGGCTTTTTCATAATTTTCATAATCCAAGTTTTTAGGAGCATTTCCACCATTGATCGTTCTTACCTCAATCCTTGAAATGGACGGATACAGTACTTCCTGTATTTGCTCCCATGTAAAATGTTTGAGAGTATTGAATTTTGGATTTGATGCAAAACCAGCATAATATTTTTCGTAAACCTTCTTTATCTGTTTGAAAATGTCATACTGCATGGCATCTTCTCCCAAGAGATAATAATTATGAATTTCCCGTTTTGCCTCTCTGACATAGCCATCTACAGCCTTAGTAATCTGATTTTGAACAGCGATAAACCTTGATATATTTATCATCATTGTCCGGTGTGATTTCGTATCTCCTCGAAGATCGCGGACTGCATTGCAAATGAAAAACGATGCTATGGCTTCTTCCATGCTCTCCGGAATGTAAGCCATTACATCCTCCTTCTTGTGTTTCATAGGCAACGCCGCTTCACAATCATTATTTGATTCGAGCATATACGCACAAGGTGCATCCTCACCAAAGATAGTTCTTGCGCCAATATAGTTGGAAGGAGCCTCCAGCGCATATATGAAATCACGCGGGAAAAGGTCATGATCCAGCATTTCCTTCTCAGTATCCGGGTCAATGAAAATATTGGCATATGGAGTCGCAGTGAATCCAACATAATTGGCCTTTTCAAAAAGAACGAGAAGTTTACGAATTCCCTTGTTGATTGCCGTTACTTCATCGTCCTTCTTTGTATTAACAGAAGCATTGTCGGCCTCATCATCAATGAGAAGCATGGGAAGATCAATCTTCTTAGTTGTTTTATTAGCATTATAGAAGCGAAGCCAATGCTCAAGCTTTTCCAGTACACTCTTGTTTTTCTTCAAAACAAATATTACCGGTGCACTGATGTTAGTGAGCTGACCTACTATTTTCTTTGCAGTGGCTGCATTAAAATCGCTGGTAGTAGAAGTTACGGCCCAACCACTGGTATTCGGATCAATGGATCCTACGCCAACCTGCACATTGTCCTTTTCCAAGGTAAAAGCATAACTATCAAGGCCAATAAATCCTTCATCGATTCTTTGTTGTGTCTGACGTCTCAATTTTTCGATCGTGCCTGTAAGAAGGATAACAACTCGATAATGAGCATCTGCCGCTTTATTGATCAGACCAATATATGTCGATGTCTTTCCTGACTGAACATCTCCTATACACAAACCTCTATACAAAAAACTATTAGCAGAATCAGGATTGCCAAGCAAATCCATAATTTCATCAGTTGTCTTGTCGAGCTCATTTACAGTATCTCTGTTCCAGTGCTTTTCCTTCTGCAGATAAATTCTGTAACGATCCCAGAAATTGCACGGTTGATTTGCCTTTGCTGCCATATACCAAGGAGTATGGTCCATTTCCTTTAGACAATGACCGCGATCTATCTGTACAAATAGTCGTGAGTGGAGAGTCGTGATGACATCCTCCTTCTCCGTCTCAGACAATGGCACGGCACCCATAAGCGTTGCCTGTTTTTCATACGAATCCACCATCATGGTAATCCACTCTTCTGTGATCGGGATTGTCATGACACCGGCGTCCATTAACACCTTACCCACAATATTATTCTGAATTTCAGTCATTGTCGTACACCTCTTTGATCTGACGAACTACGTCAGGATACTTTATAAAGAAATCCATCTTATCCATTGTATTTATGAATGCAGATACATCTCCACCCATTGCTCCAACCTGCTGGACCATGTGATCCGCTATCAGATAAACGTCGTTATTTTCAAGCACAGACTCTGTAACATTGGCTTCTGATTTTGCCATTCTATAGTAAACATCGGCATAGGGGAACGCGTCTTCCAGCATCTTTATGAAAGACTCAAGCAATACTGATCCTTCATCATCCAAATGTTTTTCCAGCATTCCTAATACCGGAAGATTACGGTTAATCTGATAGTGTAATTTCCCGCGATCATCTATCGAATTCCACACATGAATCAAGTTATCAGTCTGAACATTTCGACCTCTGTATTTATATACCCTCTCACTTCTTCCAACAGTGTTTTCGACGATATCCGCAAGATTCTTCTTTATGAAATGAGGAAGAGATGCCGTCGATTTCTTAATATCAATTTCCCAAATAGAATCCAGAGAATTTGGAATATCAACTCTCACTCTGGCAAGTTTTCCAAGTTCATTTTGTTTAATCAACCGGAACCATGTACCCCAGATGATCAAACGCTTATTTCTATATATGTAGAATCCCTGTTGTTGTCGAAGTTCATCCTTACCACCAATAGTTTCAAGATCCCTCCTTGACATTTTATTGAGATAGGGTAATACATACGGCTTAACACGAATCTCTTCAGTGCCGATTCTCAAAATCTGCTCACTAAGTGGCTGAGTTGCCGGATGCTTTGTAAGAAAGGGATCAATACCTGTTACGGCTTCTCCGTTAAAATATACTGACAGCCTGTTTTTGGGATTCTCAGCTTCAAGAAAACGATGAAACACCAATGCCACATGTTTTCGGGTCACCTCAATTTTCTCATCAAAAGCTCTCTGTACCTTTGACGATCCTTGCTTAAGACGATCAAACTGCTCCCAAATGACTACTGTACCCGTATCATGCACATCCAGCCAAGAATACCCATGCATGTCCTTTATTTCATTTTCTGAGTAAAACTTTAATGCCCAATCTCCTTGCTGAACAATGTAATCCAGATCCCAGCAAGCAGCACAAACCTTATTTTCCTTCTTAGCCAGAACTGTAACCTTCCTGCATTGAGATAAAGATGCCATCTTAAGACCAAGACCAAACCTTCCCAGATCATCCTTTCTTCTGATGTTCTGAGAACTCTGGCTGCCATATCGCATTGCATTCTCAAGTTCTTCGGCTGTCATCCCCCAACCATTATCCTCAATACAAAGCCACTGCGGGTCATGTGACATAAAACATACGCGTACCTCAGTAGCCGCAGCACTTATACTGTTATCAATAATATCAGCCACGGCAGCTTCGAATGAATAGCCAATAGATCTGGTGGATTCAACCAGTATAGGAGCATACGGAACAACAATTTTCTCTTTCACGTCTCAGCCCCTCCTTTCTCCAAATTGTTCGGAAACATCACTTATCCGGAACAAACTCAACAATATCCTCAATACTGCAATTCAGAGTACGGCATATTTTTTCGAGAGTATCGACGTTAACATTCTCGCCCCTATTCAGTTTATTAATAGTGTAATGACTTATCTTCGCCTGGAGTTCCAGGTCCTTCTTCTTCATGTCCTTATCAATAAGCAGTTTCCACAATTTCTTATAACTGGTTGCCAAACTGAAACCTCCTTGTCCAAAACAAATAACGAGCCTAGTTTAAACAAGTATATCACGTAAAGCAATTCCATTCAATCGAAAACGAAGCGATCACAAACTTTTTTGAGGTATTATCGGACTTTTATCTGTAATAACAACACAAAAATGAGAATAACCAAATAACCAACCAAACAACCAAAAACTCCTCCCTCAAAATCATAGACTAAAAATCAAACTCATCCGGATCCAGTCCTGCGTCTTGCAGCACTTCCCTTCTTTCTTCCGGATCCATAAACTCTAACTCATCGTAATCAAGCCCTGCCTCAGCAAATACATCTGTTTCGTCATCATCATCAAATGAATCAGATTCTCTGCTCTTCATCATATTATCCATAAACTGAAACTGTGCAGCTCTCTCGAATGCATTCAAGCGTCCATCACGATTAAAATCAAACATCTTATCAAATCCAAACATAATTTATCTTCCCAAATCTCTTTATGAAAATGGCAATTCATCATCGATGCCATCTGGAATGTTCATGAATCCATCTGCATCCGAGGGTGCTGCTGATGGTCTGCTGTAATTATTCTGACCGCCATTACCTGCAACTGCTTTGCTTTCCGCAAACTCCTGCTCCTCTACAACAATGTCCGTTGTATAAACTTTCTGTCCATCACGATTCGTGTAACTGCCGGTCTGAATTCTTCCGGTCAATACGATCTTTGTTCCCTGGCGCAAATATTTCTCTGCAAAATCTGCATTACGCCCGAATGCAACACAACCGATGAAGTCTGCATTCTGCTCTCCTTCCCTTTTAAATCTACGATCAACTGCAATGGTATATCTTGCAACTGCAGTAGAATTCTCTCCGGCGCCATACCTTACTTCCGGATTTCTTGTCAAGCGTCCCATTAGGATTACTTTATTCATCGACTGCTTCCTCCATCTTCTTATGTTTGTTATCAGTCAGACTCTTCTTACTTAAACTGCAGATCGTTCCATGTGGTGTTACCAGGACAACCTTGGCCTTTGCAGTGTCACCGATCTTGTCATAGATACGTCCGGCGCTCATGCTTTCTCCGATTACAGTATGTGCACTATTTGCCACATGTCCGATCTCGCCAATTCCTTCCTTCTTTACAACGATGGCCTCTTTATCGAACTTGTTATCCGGTTCCTTCTTAAGTTTCAGTTTCATTCCCGGTTTCAGGAATTCGTTGCCGTGATAATACTTGGTTCCTGTCAATGTGAAATAAATCTTACTCATCGCCCTTCCTCCTTAGTCTTCCATGAATTCAAAATATTCTTTATCGCTGGCAAATAAAATGTACTTGCCATCTACGTATCCCATGTATCCGTTGCTTGTAACATATCCCTTCATTTGCCGTCCTCCTTGATTCCTTTTCTGAT
>CAMBLS010000039.1 GCA_945868485.1 uncultured Lachnospiraceae bacterium
TAGCGAATACCCGGCGGTAATTCTTCCGGTTTTGACAGGTCCGAAAATGCTGTTTAACAGGAATTTGTTGTACACCGCAGTGACCCGTGCAAGAAAGTGCGTAACAATTTTGGGTAGCAGGGAAACCATAGAAGAGATGATTAGAAATGAAAAGCAACATAATAGGTATACTGGTCTGCGTGACAGAATTAAAGAAATTGAGGAACTGGAGGTTGAATGGCAGTAGGAAAAGTCATATTGGATTTATTATTTCCGGCGCGATGTCCTGTGTGTGATGGAATCATAGACAGGATAGGGGAAAATGTGTGCAGGAAATGCCGGGATAAAATTATATATATAAAAGAACCTTATTGTATGAAATGCGGTAAGCAACTGAAAAGAGATGAACAGGAATATTGTACTGATTGTAAAAGAACGCATCATTACTATATTCAGGGAACTGCACTATATGATTACGGAAGTATGGCGGATTCTATTTTCAGATTTAAGTATGCAGGAAGAACGGAATATGCGAAATTTTTTGGAGAAGAGCTGTACAGGGAAAAGAAAAACTGGCTTTCAGCTATTCGTCCGGATGCTTTGGTGCCTGTTCCGGCACATCCTTCAAGAAAAAGAAAACGTGGATATAATCAGGCAGAGCTCTTAGCAAGAGAATTGTCAAAATGCTCTGGTATTCCCATCAATACACAGTTGATATGCAGAGTAAGAAAGACAAAGCCACTTAAGAACTTAAGCCGTGCTGAAAGGCAAAATAATTTGAAAAAGGCTTTCAAAATCCGGCGAAATGATGTAAAATTAAATACGATTGTTATTATAGATGATATATACACTACAGGCAGTACGATTGACGCAATGGCCAAAGCTATGCAAGAGGCTGGTATTGCAAGCATATATTTTATTACATTAGCAATCGGCAGGGGGATATAACAAAAGAAACAGCAGGAGGTATAAGTATGAATGTACGTAATTGCAGGAAATGCGGTAGAATATTTAACTATGTGGTAGGACCTATTTTTTGTCCTAGATGCCGGGAGGAACAGGAAGCTAAGTTTCAGGAAGTAAAGAAATATGTACAGGATCACCATGGTGCAGATATTCAGGAGGTTTCATCTGAATGTGATGTTGATCCCGGACAGATTCGCCAGTGGATTAGGGAAGAGAGATTACAGTTTGCAGACGATTCACCTATTAGAATTGCCTGTGAAGGATGTGGCGCTATGATTCGGTCAGGAAGATATTGTGATAAATGCAAGACGGAAATGGCTACCGGGTTCAAGCATGCAATGGGAAGTGGCAAGCCGGCAGAACCGGAGAAAAAACCGACTCCGTCAAAAAGTGAACGTGATAAAATGCGTTTCCTTTAATTTAGAAAACCGATATGGAAAAGATATACTCCTTATCGGCTGAAAGGTATGAAATTATGGTAAATGAAGAAAAGGTCATCCTTATGACGAAGCTGGCCTCTTACGAATCACATGAAGGTAAAAAAGATATTCCGATTATCAATTACTTTAAAGGTGATTATATTGGATTTCAAGTTTTGAAGTCAGTGATTGCCGGTACACTCTCTTTTTTTGCATTGTTTGGAGTATATATTTTTTATAACTTTGAAGAGCTGATGCAGGACATATATAAAATGGATTTGCTGCAATTTGGAAAAAGCATTATGATTTTTTACTTGTGTTCTGTAGGGGCTTACGGGGTAATTTCCTATGTACTTTATGCAAGCAGATACAGTAAGGCAAAACAAAGCTTGAGACATTACTACAGTAATTTGAAAAAATTAGCAGGTATGTATGACAAATAATGAGGAAGACCATATGACAACGTTACTTGTTGCAAAACAGTATATTAAAAATTTTATATATAAATATGAGGTTTATTTAAAGCCCCTCTTAAAACTAATACTGGCTTTGGCCTCTTTGATGCTGATTAATGGAAAAATTGGGTATATGCATAAATTGGATAATATATCCATTGTGCTTATTGTTGCACTAATGTGTTCTTTCATGCCCATGAATTTTATTATTTTTGTGGCAGCAGCATTTACGGTACTCCATTTATATGCGTTATCATTAGAATGTGCAGTAATTGCTCTGGTGCTTTTTTTGGTAATGTTTTTACTTTATTTCAGATTTTCACCTAAGGATACTTTGGTGGTACTTCTGACACCTATCTGTTTTATATTGAAGATACCTTATGTCATGCCTCTTGCTATGGGACTTTTAGGGACACCGGCATCCGCTGTTTCAGTGGGCTGCGGTGTAATGGTAAGTTATCTGATTGGTTATATTGCCGATAGCGCTACGGCACTTTCGGGAATGGCAACAGAGGATATGGCAAGTAAATTCAGGTTTGTGATAGATGGATTTCTTGATAATAAGGATATGATGCTTACGATTGTTGCATTTGCCGTTACAATTTTTCTCGTCTACTTTATTAAGAGATTGTCTATTGATCATGCATGGACCATCGCCATGGTTGCCGGAGCAATTGCAGATGTCATGATTCTGTTGGTAGGCGACCTTGCATTTGACACGAATGTGCCAATTGTGGGCATTATTATTGGAACTGTTTTTTCGGTTCTGATTACAAAAATAGTAGAATTTTTTGCTTTTAACATGGACTATAGCCGCGTGGAAAAGGTGCAGTTTGAAGATGACGAATACTATTATTACGTAAAGGCAGTGCCTAAGATTACAGTGGCAACACCATCAAAAACTGTAAAAAGAATCAATACACCTAAAAAGAAATATACAGGAAGTCAATCGAAAAGGGAAAAGGGTGTATAGGATATATAGATTATTTTTTAGTAATGAGGAAAGCTAAATGATACATGGATTAGAAATTGTAGAGACATACCTGTCACGTGTATCTGGAGTCAGATGGGCAGATATTTTTGAAATGATTATTCTGACCTTTTTGATTTATCATATATTGGTATGGATCAAAAATACAAAAGCATGGTCTTTGCTGAAGGGTATTCTTGTCATAGCAGTATTTATCCTATTTGCTGCTTACTTCGAGATGAATACGATTCTCTGGATTGTAAACAATATGTTTGGTGTAGCCGTAACTGCTGTAATTGTCATTTTGCAGCCGGAGTTACGAAAAGCGATTGAAGAGCTTGGAAGGAAAAATATTATCAGTTCTATTGTTCCTTTTGAGGTAGGTAAGAGTCTGGGGGAAGGCAGATTTTCAGACAAGACAATCAACGAGATTGCAAAGGCATGTGTTGAAATGGGCAAGGTAAGGACTGGTGCCCTTATTGTCGTGGAACAGGGGCAACGTCTAACGGAATATGAGAGAACTGGTATAGATGTAGATGGTATCGTTACCAGCCAGTTGCTCATAAACATCTTTGAACATAATACGCCGCTTCATGATGGCGCAGTAATTGTCAGAGGCAACAGGATTACATCAGCCACTTGTTATCTTCCGCTTTCCGACAATATGCAGCTTAGCAAGGAATTGGGAACCAGACATAGAGCAGGAGTAGGAATCTCGGAAGTAACAGATTCGCTCACAATCATTGTTTCTGAGGAAACAGGTAAAATTAGTGTGGCATATGAGGGAAAGCTGGAAAGAAATTTAAGTGGGGAAGCGTTAAAGGAAAAACTGAGAGCAATACAGGATAAGCCGGTAGAAGAAAACCGTAGGAAGATTCTGTGGAAGGGACGGTCTAAAGTTGAAAAATAAGTTGACAAACAATTTGGGACTGAAACTGGCATCGGTCTTCTTTGCAGTAATTATTTGGCTGGTGGTCAACAGTATTAATAATCCAACCATCAATGATGTCTATTACAACATACCCGTAAAGCTTTTAAACACGGAACTAATTACAGATTCGGGTCAGGTGTATGAGGTACTTGACAACACGGATGTAATCAGCAGGGTAACCGTATGGGCACCGCGTTCGGTGATAAGTGAATTGGACGAGGAGAATATTGTTGCAACGGCAGATGTTAGTGAATTGAGCAGTCTTGATACTATTTCCATAAAGCTTACCACAAACATATCCAGTGGAGATATTTCACGTATCAGCGGAAGCATCGATACAGTGAAATTGAATATTGAGGATAAGGGAAGTAAGGCATTGGCACTGAAAGCCACGGTCTCAGGGAAGGTACCGAAAGGTTATCTGGTAGGTGATATCACAACTGACCAGAATTTGATTAGAATTTCCGGACCTCAATCGGTCATTGATCAAATTGCGAAAGCTGCTGTAGATGTAGATGTTACAGGAATGACCAGTGACATTGTTACCAATGCAGATATCAAGTTTTATGACGAAGATGACAATCAGATTGATACCAGGAATATTAGCCAGAATATTAAGTCTGTAGGAGTGGAAATAAACATCTGGCAGACTGCAGAGGTTCCGTTAAGCTATAGTGTCATGGGGAAAGCAGCATCAGGCTATCGAGATACAGGTGTAATTGAGGGAGAAGGTCAGACAGTTGTAGTAGCGGGGAAATCCAACACCATTAAGAACATTACCTCTATTGATGTACCTGCAGAGGCATTGGATATAACAGATCAATCTGAAAATTACACGGTTGATTTGGATATCAGAAAATATTTGCCAGAAGGTGTATTTTTGGCAAGTTCAGGAGATGCAATTCAGACAGTAACTGTATATATAGAGCGTGAAACTTCAAAGAAGCTTGAAATCAGAGCAGAAAAAGTTAAAATAACCAATCTTCCGGAAGGATATGATGCAAGCATATCTGGTTTGGATAGCAGTTTTATAATAGAGCTGATAGGACTTCCACAGGATATGGCAGCTGTTCAGGCAAATAGTGTAAATGGTGTGGTTGACATTGTGGAGTGGATGAATCAGCATGAAATGACAGAACCGATGCCGGGATATTATACGGTTGAGGTGGATTTCGGTTTGCCGGACAGAGTCTCGCTATTGGAACCAGTCACAGTAACCTTGCATATTTCAAAGGTGGAAGAAGAGTAGTGCAAACATTTTAAAATGGAGGATAATATGGGAAGATTATTTGGAACAGATGGAGTAAGAGGGGTAGCAAATGATGAATTGACTCCTTTACTTGCTATGCAGCTGGGGCAGGCAGGTGCATATGTGCTTACAAAAGAAAACATGCATAAGCCAACCATTATGGTGGGATGCGATACCAGAATTTCAGGTGATATGCTTGCTAATGCGTTGATGGCGGGTATCTGCTCTGTAGGTGCCAATGCGGTTTATGTAGGAGTGCTTCCGACGCCGGCAGTTGCATATCTTACACGAAAGTATAAGGTAGATGCAGGTGTTGTAATATCTGCGTCCCATAATCCTGTAGAGTTTAATGGTATTAAGTTTTTCGATGGAAATGGTTATAAGCTTCCAGACGAACTGGAGGATGAAATTGAAAGTATTATCAGAAACGGTATGAATGGAATAAAATTTCCTATTGGATCTAATGTAGGTAAAATTAAGTACCGTACAGATGCAAGAGAAGAATATATTAACCATTCCATTCGTTCTGTAAATGTGGATCTGACAGGGTTGAAAATAGTGGTGGACTGCGCTGAAGGTGCATCCTATTATACGTCTGTGGAGACATTAAGAGAGAGTGGGGCTAATGTTGTCGCAATTCATAATATGCCGGATGGAACTAATATTAATGCGAACTGCGGTTCCACGCATATGGAAGAATTAAAGGCAAGAGTGGTATATGAGAAAGCCAATGTGGGGCTTGCTTTTGACGGAGATGCTGACAGACTGCTGGCAGTGGATGAACATGGTAATGTAGTAAATGGCGACGAGATTATGGCAATCGTTGGAAACCACATGAAGGAAAAAGGAGAGCTGACTGACAATACGATTGTTGCTACTGTTATGAGTAATCTTGGATTTTTCCTTATGGGGGAAAAGAATGGCATTCACATTGAACAGACTAAGGTAGGGGATCGGTATGTTCTTGAGCGAATGAAGGAGATTGGTGCAAGCCTTGGTGGGGAACAGTCTGGTCACATTATTTTCTTAAAGGAAAATACCACCGGAGACGGACTTTTGAGCGCACTTCATTTGTTGAAGGTCATGGTGGAAACTGGAAAGCCTTTATCAGAGCTTGCAACTGTTATGGAGGTTCTTCCTCAGGCATTGGTAAATGCAAAGGTTCCAAATCATAAGAAAGAAATGTACATGGAATATCCCGAAATTGCAGAGGCAATTCAAAAGCTTACAGATAAATTTGCCGGTGAGGGAAGAGTGTTAATTCGTCCTTCAGGCACAGAACCGCTGGTACGTGTCATGATTGAAGGAAAGGATCAACAGATGATTGATCAGGAGGCAAAAAAATTAGCTGAATTGATTCAGAATATCATGCTGTAGGCAACTAATACTTGAGTATAATAGTGAAAAATGGTATAGTAATAAGAAAGGGGTATTGGCGGAAATATCAGGCAGAAAATGAATTGGAGGGAATTGTAAAATGGTAAGGCAAAAGGTGGTTATTAAGAACCCAACAGGTCTTCATTTGAGGCCGGCCGGCATCCTATGTAAAGAGGCAATGCAGTTTAAGTCATTAATAACCTTTACATTTAGAGATAATACTGCAAATGCCAAAAGCGTACTCAGCGTTTTGGGTGCCTGCGTTAAATGCGGTGACGAGATTGAATTTATCTGTGAGGGGGAAGACGAGGAGGAAGCTCTTCAAACTCTGGTAAAAGCAATCGAGAACGGTTTAGGGGAATAAGCCCCGAACTAAAAATGTGATATGTGATATTAAGACCGGTCCCGTTTATCGGGACCGGTTTTTTAAAGGAGAAAGAAGAAATGCTGAATTATAAGAGATATAAGAAAAATCCTGTGGTGGATTACCCGGAAAGAGAATGGCCAAATAAGGAAATCAAGAAAGCGCCTATCTGGTGCAGTGTAGACTTAAGAGATGGCAATCAGGCATTGATTGATCCCATGGTAGTAAGTGAAAAAATAGAGATGTTTCAATATCTGATTAAGCTGGGTTTTAAGGAGATTGAAATCGGTTTTCCCGCAGCGAGTCAGATTGAATACGATTTTCTGCGTCAGTTGGTTGAAAGAAAGATGATTCCTGATGACGTACGTGTTCAGGTTCTTACACAGTGTCGGGAGGAATTAATTGATCGTACCTTTGAATCAATAGAAGGATGTAAAGAAGCGATTGTACATATTTATAACTCAACCTCAACTTTGCAGCGAGATGTAGTTTTTGGAATGAGCCGGGAGGAAATCATTGATATTGCTGTCAAGGGAACACAGATGGTAAAAGAAAGAGCTTCTAAGTTTCCAGGGAAAATTATTCTGGAATATTCACCTGAAAGTTTTACAGGAACAGAGCTTGATTTCGCACTTGAAATCTGTACGGCTGTCCAGGAAACATGGGGACCTACTAAAGAGAATCCGATAATTATTAATCTTCCTTCTACAGTGGAAATGAATACACCTAATGTATATGCTGACCAAATAGAATGGATGAATCATCACTTTAAGGACAGAGATAGCATAATTTTAAGTGTGCACCCCCACAATGACAGAGGGACGGGGGTAGCATCAGCGGAATTGGCAATGCTGGCTGGTGCTGATAGAGTGGAAGGTACCCTTTTTGGTAATGGCGAGAGAACAGGAAATGTGGATATGCTTAATATTGCATACAATATGTTCTCACAGGGGATTAATCCCGAATTAAATATTGAAAAAATCAATGAGATTATTGAGATTTATGAAAGATGTTGTAAAATTCCCATTCACCCTCGACATCCGTATGCAGGAAAACTGGTATTTACAGCCTTTTCCGGCTCCCATCAGGATGCAATCAATAAGGGCGTGAAGGCAATGAAAGACAGAAACAATCAGTATTGGCAGGTGCCTTATCTTCCTATTGATCCTTCAGATATTGGAAGAGAATACGAGCCTATTGTTCGTATTAATTCACAGTCTGGCAAGGGTGGCGTGGCATTTATTATGGATACTTACTTTGGATTTAAGTTACCAAAAGGAATGCACAGAGAGTTTGCTAATGTTATCCAGCTCATTTCTGAAAAGCAGGGAGAGGTTTCGCCTGACCAGATTATGGAAGCCTTCCGACAGGAATATCTGGAAAAGAAGGAACCGATTCATTTCCGCAGGCTTCGTGTGGATGATTTAAGCGGTGAAATTCAGTCAGAGTTTGATACCAGAGTATTTGTTACCTATACAGACAATGGCGTAGAGAAGAAGTTTGAGGCAGTGGGTAATGGACCGATTGACGCATTACAAAGAGGACTGCAGCAGGAACTGAATATTTCGATTAAGGTCTTAGACTACGAAGAGCATGCTCTTCAAAGTGGTTCCAATTCTCAGGCGGCAGCATATATCCATTTGCTGGATGCAGATAGCGGAAGGGTAACTTATGGCGTTGGGGTAAGCTCCAACATAACCAGAGCATCTGCAAGAGCAATTTTCTCTGCAGTTAACAGACTTGGTTTGGGTAAATAATCAGATTAAAAAAGGTCTTCGGAGAACCGAAGACCTTTTAATATATAGTTCTATTTATTGGATGAATTCGCACCAATGACCTTTCCGTCTACTGTAAAGGTATCACCATCCTCAAGAATGCAGATCATTGTTTTGCCGGTATTTAGTTTGATTTCATTTCCGGCATCATCATAGTATCTGGTTGCACTGTAGTCGGCAGTTTTTTCCCAAGTTACATGAATTCCTTTACCGTTGGTAAAGAACCATCCATCGTGGGTGGTATCATGGCATTGGAAAGATAGATAGCCTTTTTCATCACGTACCTCATAGTAAGTATTTTGAATTAAAAGGTTCTTAAAAGCAAGTTGAGTATTGTTGGCAAGGTCCATGTGTGGTCCATCATGCTCACCGGATAAATGCTGAAAACGATCATACAGACCAGTTTTCTCATTATATACAAAATAACAGTTTGTAAGTGGATATGCCAGTGACATATCCACTTTCTTTGCCTGAATGCAATCCTCGTACTGAGTCAGCATATTGGGATCCTGCTCAGAGGCAAATAAAAAGTGCTGTTCGTCAGAATAATTGTCTCTATAATTTAGAGAATAGTTTTTATCATCAATATAATCATGAATCAGTTTCGAATTTGTAAATGCATTATCAAAATCGTTTTTTGCATAGTCACGGAAATGATAGGTTATAGAAACATCGATGTTTAAATTAATGTTTTCTGAATCATTTCGGTTTAGCAGATCATCAATATAAAAAGGTCCGCCATAATGAATATGAAAAGCATCCCATTCAAATGACCAGTACATAAAGTAATCACGGCTGCTTCTTACATTGCCGATTTTCTCAATGTCATCCCAGTCTTCCCATATGCCCATGAGACGTGTAATGCTGGATTCCACATTGCATTCATACAGAATAGCTGCCTCAGAAATACCATACTGGCTGGCAGTTTTGGTATTTGGAATCATAACGGAAATAGGGCGTCGGTTTGCAAGCTTTTCGTCAATCCATTCGTTGGTAATGCGGCTACGCACCATTCCCTCTGTGGGAGGAACGTCTGATTCAGTAGCACTGCTTTCTTCAGATATCCCGGCCTCACTCTCAGTGGTCTGGGCAGAGGAAGCCGGATCGTTTACTAATTCCAGAGTAGTGCCAGATGTCTGTTTTTTGCCGCATCCAGATAACAGGAATAATGATGACAGGGTCATCAAAATCATAACCTGATATTTTTTCATGATGATTTCCCCCTTATTCAAGGAACAATTTACTTCAGGGTGTTGCCGTCAACGTCAATGGTATCGCCATCTTCAACAATACAAATCATTGTCTTGCCGGTATTGATTTCAACTTCATTTCCTTTATCATCATAGTATCTTGTAGGCTCATAGTCGGCTGTCTTTTCCCAGGTTACATGGATGGCTTTTCCGTTTGTGAAATAGTAACCATCTCTGGTAGTATCGTGTACCTGGAATGCAAGATATCCTTTTTGATCCCTGACCTCATGATAAGCAAACTGAACAAAAACATTTTTAAATGCAAGCTGCTGATTGTCGTTTGCTGCATCTACATCTGGCTTTCCATACATATAACGATAATATAAGCCGTCATCTTCATTGTATGTAAAAGAGGTTTTGGTAATTGGATAAGCAGCTTTTAAATCGATTTCCTTTGCAGTGATTGCATCACTGTAGTTTTCCAGAGTGTTGGGTTCGCTGGAGGATGCAAATTTAAAATGCTCTGCTACATGGTAATTTTCACGATAGGTTTTGGAGTAACCCAGCTTATCAATTGCCTTGTTGATTCCTTCTGCACTTGCATAAGCATTCTGTGGAGCAGAACGATCAGTAGCACGGAAGAAAGCATTTTCAAATAATCCCACGGTTCTCTTATTGCCATAACTGCAACCAGTGATATTGTTTGTGCTTTCCTGCTCAATGATATTTTCAATATAGAAAGGTCCACCAAAATGTACATAAATGGAATCCCATTCTAATGCCCAGTATACAAAGTAATCACGACAGCTTCTCACATTTCCGATACGGTCTAAGTTTTCCCAATCTTTAATAACTGCCATGCTTCTTGTAATTCCGCCTTCTACGGGGCATTCATAAAGAATGTCTGCCTTAGAAAGATTATAATGGGGTAATGCACTGGAATCGTTGGGAGTCATTAATGCAATCGGTCTTAAATCCTCTAAATCTCCATCTATCCATTCGTTGGTAAGGGAGCTCCGAACCATTCCCTCGGAAGGAGGGACATCATCCTCATCTGTTTCTTCCGCCTCTTCTGTATTCTCTTTCTGTAATTCAGGCTGAGCCTCTACAATTGGTTCAACAATTGGTTGGGTTACTGTTTCGGAATCTTTTCCGCAACCGAATAATAAAAGAGATGACGATAAGGCTACAAGAAAAAGAACCTGTAATCTTTTCATTGTATTTCCTCACTTTCAGTTCATAAAAATAGTGATTAATATAAAAAATCACACGTAAATTATTATATCATATATAAAAACAATCGTCACTAGAAAAATATGTAAAATGTTATACAAAATTATTAAGAAATTGTTACGGAAGATGTCAGGTATTGCTATCTTTTACTTGTCTAAAATCAATTAAAAGGGTAAAATAATAATTAAGTGTTTATGATACATTTGAAAGGATGCGTTTGAAATTATGAAGAAGATAATCGTAACAGGTTGTAACGGGCAGCTGGGGCGTGCGATCAATCTGGAATTAAAGGGCTATTCTGATATTGAATTTGTAAATACAGATGTGGAAGAGCTGGACATTACCAATATAGATAAGGTGATGGAACTGGCAAGAGAAGTAAAGCCCTATGCAATCATTAACTGTGCTGCGCATACAGGGGTGGATGCCTGTGAAGATGAATGGGATAAAGCATACCGTATTAATGCAATAGGTCCAAGAAACTTAAGCATTTCAGCTACCGAAACAGGAGCTAAAATGGTACACATTTCCACGGATTATGTATTTGATGGAAAGGCGCAAAAGCCCTATACGGAATTTGATAAACCTGATCCACAGGGTGCATATGGCATGACGAAGCTGGCGGGAGAGAATATGGTTCGGGATTTTGCCGACAGATATTTTATTCTCCGCACTGCGTGGTTGTATGGAGATGGAAAAAATTTTGTAAAGACCATGTTGCGCATATCGGAGACTAATGATACTGTCAGTGTAGTAAAGGATCAGGTGGGAAGCCCTACAAGTACCAAAGAGCTGGCGGCTGCAATCAAACATCTTCTGTTTACGGAAAATTATGGATTATTCCATGCAACCTGCGAAGGCAGCTGTTCATGGGCTCAGTTTGCAGAAGAAATATTTAGGCTTGCAGGGAAAAAGACGGTGGTTCGCCCGATTACATCTGAGGAATTTGCAGCCAAGGCTCCACGACCTGCGTATTCCATTTTGGAAAACTACATGTTGAAGCTGACTACAGATTATATGTTTGCAGACTGGCATGATGCATTGGTAGCTTACATGAGAGAATTAGCATAAAAAACGGATAAGAGGATTAACATGGATTTTATTAATGATTTGCTTCATAATCAGATTTTCGTTGCAGCTGCATTGGGCTGGCTTGTGGCGCAGGTGTTAAAAACACTGATACATTTAATTCTTACAAAGAAATTTGTGGCAGAGAGAATGGTTGGGAGCGGTGGAATGCCAAGCTCTCATTCCGCAACAGTCTGTGCATTGGCTACAGCGGCAGGAATAGAATATGGCGGTGGCAGTTTTGAGTTTGCAATTTGTACTATGTTGGCAATTATTGTCATGTATGATGCAATGGGTGTCCGTAGAGAAACAGGTAAGCAGGGACAGGTGCTGAACGAAATGCTGGAGGCTTTTACCAATATGGGCAAACAAATCAGTCCGGAGGCAAAACTGAAGGAATTTGTAGGGCATACTCCATTACAGGTTTTAATGGGTGCATTGCTTGGAATTGCAAATGCAGTAATGGTAAATTTACTGTTGTAAGAAGGTGCGTTTATTGTTTCGTGCCATATAATTAGTTGCAATGGGAATTATATAATAGTATACTACTTAATGATGTAGCAAAATAAAGTAAATTTTAAGGGAGGCTTTTATGCAGAAGATAGCTTTGATTACTGGTATCACAGGTCAGGATGGTTCATATCTGGCAGAATTTTTATTAGAGAAGGGTTATGAAGTACATGGATTAATCCGCAGACACAGCATCAGTAATACATCACGAATCGATCATATTATTAATTCAGATTACAATAAGGTTAAATTTTTCCTGCATCTTGCAGATACTACAGATTCAAGCAATCTGATGCGTCTGATTTCAGAAATTCGCCCTACAGAAGTATATAACCTGGCGGCACAGTCTCATGTTGGGGTATCGTTTGATGTGCCTGAATATACAGCCGAAGCAACCGGTGTAAGTACATTAAAGCTGCTTGAGGCAATTCGTGTGAATGGTGGGAACTGCAGATATTATCAGGCATCTACCTCAGAGCTGTTTGGAGGACTTCCGGAGACAGCGCCTCAGAGTGAGGCAACACCTTTTTATCCCAAGAGCCCTTACGGTGTGGCAAAATTGTATTCTTACTGGATTACAGTAAATTACAGAGAATCCTATAATATGTTTGCATGCAATGGTATTTTGTTCAATCATGAATCTCCCAGACGTGGTGAAAACTTTGTAACCAGAAAGATTACTCTGGCAATTGCCAATATTATTGCTGGAAAGCAGGACAAGCTTTCCCTTGGAAATATGAATGCAAAGCGTGATTGGGGATTTGCAGGTGATTATGTGGAAGGCATGTGGATGATGCTTCAGCAGGATAAGCCCGGTGACTATGTGCTTGCAACCAATGAGACTCATACAGTAAGAGAATTTGTAGAGGCAGCGTTTAAAGAATTAGGCATTACCATTAAATGGGAAGGCACCGGGGTCAATGAAAAGGGTTATGATGCTGAGACAGGAAAGCTTCTTGTGGACGTAAATCCTGAATTTTATCGTCCCGCAGAAGTGGAATTCCTTTGGGGAGATGCAACAAAGGCAGAGCAGACGCTTGGCTGGAAGAGAAAGGTAAGCTTTGAAGGTCTTGTTGCCATGATGATGGATAACGATCTTAAAGAAATTGCAGGACTCAGCTGCAGTGAATATAAGGAAGGCAGAAGAAACAAATAGTCTGATGTTTTATTTTAAGAGGATCATGAAATGTTCTCTGTGATACTTATCTGGCTTTACATGCTGTTTACCTGTTATGTGACAGGCTTTGCTCTTATCAGGTTGATTTCGGGCAAGGAGTTATTTCGGGTCAGAAGAGAAACCAGTTACCTATATGCAGGTATTGGGGCAGTGACGGTTTATGCCCAGCTTTTCAGTATCTTTTGGAAAGTTGGGTTTATGGCCAACGTTATACTGCTCCTTATTTGTATTTTATGTATTTTTTGTTTCAGAAAAGAAATGATTGAAAATCTTCATACATTCAGATTGACCATAACACCGATAAAAATACTGATCGGAGTTGGGCTCTTTCTGCTGTTTACCTATGGAAGCTCTACCGGAATCATTCATTATGATACGGGGCTTTACCATGCACAGAGCATACACTGGATAGAGGAATATGGAATAGTGCCGGGACTGGGCAACCTTCACAGCAGGCTTGCTTACAATAGTGCAGCATTTGCGTTATCTGCACTTTACAGTATGTCATTTATGGGTGGGCAGTCCTATCATTGTTGTGCTGGATTTTTGGCATTCCTTCTTGCGATGGTGTGTGTAGAGGCATTGAATAAAACCAGAGCATGCAAACCGTTACTTTCGGATTTTGTAAGGATTCTGGGCATCTATTATCTGCTTATTATTTTTGATGAGATGGTATCACCGGCATCAGACTATTTTATGGTGCTTTTGGTATTTTTTATTGTAATTCGATGGCTTGAACTGATTGAAAGGAAGGAAAGATCCTATCTGCCCTATGGATTGTTGAGCTTACTCTGTGTGGTAGTGCTTACAGTCAAGCTTTCAGGAGCATTGATTTTATTGCTTGTTCTGAAACCTGCGATTGTGATGGTACAGGAAAAGAAGGGAAAGGAAATTGCAAAGTTTTTGGGATTGGGAATTTTTACTATTGCACCATTTCTGATTCGAAATGTGATTCTTTCAGGCTGGCTCATCTATCCATTCACCTTCGTTGATTTATTTTCTTTTGACTTCAAGATTCCAAAAGGCATGGCAGATTACGATGCCCGGGAAATACAGGTTTGGGGGAGAGGTTTTTCTGACGTAGGACGATATGATGATCCTTTGATCAAATGGCTTCCTGAATGGATTCATAATCTGGATAATACAAATAAGCTTTTCTTGGTTATGGCGATTGGAGGAACCTATCTGTTTTTGGTATTGCTGATTTATGCATTGGTCAAGAAGCGTAAGGATATGGTGGATTATCTCCATCTGACAGGCACGATTACGGTTTGCTTCTGGTTTTGGTTTCTTAGCGCACCGCTGATTCGATATGGCTGTGTATTCCTATGGCTATTGCCGGTATTAGTCTGGGGATACTTGTATTTGAAAGGCAGTCCTCATTTTGATCGATTTAGGATATATAAGATTTTGGTCATTCTGTTTTTGGTATATAAGCTTGGTGCATTTGGGATGGAGCTTAAGGCAGGGGCAACTTCGGACTATCTGATACACCAGAAGGATTATGAGCGTTTTGAGATGGTGTCTTATAAGCTTCATGGCTATACCTTTTATTATCCCAAGGAGGGTGACAGAACCGGTTATCAGGACTTCCCGGCATCTCCTGTCAAGGCTGAGGATATTTTCAGAGGGGAAACGATAGAAGAAGGTTTTAAGGATATAATTCACCAATAAGAACAGTAATTTTTAATGAAAGATAAAGGAAAGGGATATGTGTAATGGAAAAAACAGATAAGATTTATGTAGCAGGTCACAGAGGACTGGTGGGAAGCGCTATTGTAAGAAATTTACAGGCAAAGGGTTATACCAACATTATTGGTAGAACTCATAAGGAGCTGGATCTAACCAATCAGGCAATGGTGCGTGAGTTTTTTGAGAAAGAGAAGCCTGATGTTGTAGTGCTTGCAGCTGCCAAAGTAGGTGGGATTAATGCAAACAACACCACACCCGCTGATTTTGC
>CAMBLS010000040.1 GCA_945868485.1 uncultured Lachnospiraceae bacterium
TTATATAGTTCAATAATTTTTCTATCGTCCATCTGCATATTACGCCCTCAAACAACCGAATTCCGTTTTCTAACGGTCGGCAACAATCAGCACCTCTAGCAAACCCCTTTCAGCGCCGGTTGCCGTTTTGCCAGACCATCATGTGCGAAGGAGGCTCATGTCAAGAGCACCGTGGAATGCCTCCTTACTTTATAATAAGGAGAGAATTTCATCTCCCCTTACCCCATTTACTATTTCATTACTAAATTGTAATTGGAATCATAGTACAGACCCAAGTCTGTACACACTCTGTCATTTACTCGCAGAAGTGCATCGTGATATTCCTTATATTTTGGTGACAATATTTTCATGTTTGGAATAAAAATATCATTATATCCTTTGTCCTGTAGCTGTTTCATAAATTTTCTCTGTGAAATAAAAGCCGGATGATATTTAAAAAAGAAGCTGTTTTTCAATTTTACATTTCCTGCAATCTCTTTTTTGACCTTTTCATAGTCCTCCTCAGACATCTGAATATACTTCTTCATCTGCTGATCTGCACGCGCTGCCATAGCCTGCATAGATTCTTTCGGCATCAGATGAAAACTAATCCATCCCATTATTTTCATCATCAAAGGCAGCTTGATATCTGCAGTATCCCAAAATTGAATAATATTTCTATATGCCTGCTCCTGTTCTGGTGTTTGGATCTGTATCTGCAGGTACGGCATAAAATGATTCATAAAATAATGTCCGTAATACCCTGGAAGCATATCCTTCATCGCTTCTCCAATCGTCTGATAGTCCACCAGCTGATAAACCGGTTCCACATCTCCCTGCTGTATGAAGATTCTCAATGCATTCAATTCTTCATTCTGTTTTTCTAATTCTCTCTCCTTATCGCGATAGATATTTTCCAAAATCTCTTTGTTGTTCCCATCCTGTAACTTTTTGATGTCTTTTATTCCAATCCCAAGTTTCCGGTAAACGGAAATTTTCTTCAATGTGACTATATTGTCCTCAGAATAATTTCTATAGCCATTTGTATCTTTCTCGACAGTCAGAAGACCTTGTTCTTCATAATATTTGACTGCACGCTTGCTTAGATCTACTTTTTGAACCACTTCATTTATCTGCATAATGAAACCTCCTTCTCTCTTTTGATTGGAGTATAAGCGTATACGCAGCGTATAAGTCAAGACATTTTAATCAAAAAATCATTTAAACACCCCTTCATCCATCTGTTTTAATTTCATTCCACTGTTGTTCCATACAAATAATCTTTTTTTATCTGATAGAATCATTTTACTTTCTTGTCCTGTGTCTTTCAATAACCGATTTTCTTCTTCTGAACCAATGAGAATCAAGTTTTTAACAAGACTCCAAGGAACTTTGTTCTTTACCATAAAAAACGGCACAGTTACCCATGCCGATTATATATAATGAATTCTATTTATACTTTTTCTCAATGATGCCAATCTTTTTTTTAGATACTTCCAGATGTTTTATTTACATAATATTTGTTTTTCTTTTTCTAACTCTTCATTATTATCAAATACACTATCACCGATGTTTATCCCAACATCAAAAATGACCGGGAATATCAGTTCGTGACAGATAAAAGTGCAAAACTGCTTCAGGGGCATTATTACCGACTATATTTCCGTACTTCTCCAGCAATCGATGAGCAAATCATCGGACACGCTTGGCAGCTTACTTGGTTTTGAAGAGATCTCATCGGTTTCCCCAACCAAGCCATGAAATTCCTTCTTACAAAAATCAAAAAGGATGCCGTATATCAGTTATACCCTGTATACGGCATCTGCACTATTGTCTCTTTCATTTCCTGCAATTCCATACTATTCGTATTTCTTTCCAACAATATATATCGGTACAAACAATCCTGCTAAGTAAAGAATTAACACACACATTTGAATTCCATGACAATTTTCAATATTAGGAATCACAATCAATAACAACAGGTATATCATTGGGACTGTTAACATAGTAATTAATGACCAATTCCGTAAGTGCTTTACAACATGAGGCCAGTTGCTGTTGTTGAAGTGGACTCCCGGAACATGCATTCGAAACACACCATCACTATATGTATTAATATTATTTTCATCATAGTAAACTGGCAATCGTTCTTTTATAAAAAGCCACAGATAAATACCAAACCCGAAACTTAACGCTTCCAATATCAGAAAATTCTCAAAAAAAGCGTCTACTCCTATTTTTGATGAACTCCATATGCCCACCCATATCTCCAAGGCGGCAAATAAAGCACAGCTGAAAAAAATAACTGCATTTCTCTTTTGACGCTCTTTCTGTTTTTCGGGCGTATCTTCAGAAAGAGTTAATGCCTTCTTCACTAGAGTCTCGACATGTTCTGTATTCATTTCCGATGTACGATCCAACTTCCGCCCTTCCAGTAATTCTGTTACAGAAACTTCTAATATATCTGCCAACGGAACCAGTAAAGAAATATCCGGCATACTTATACCTCTTTCCCATTTACTGACCGCCTTATCCGACACAAAAAGCTTATCTGCAAGGTCTTTCTGCGTATATCCTTTTGCTTTTCTTCGTTCTGCCACAAATTCTCCAAAAGAATTCTTGTCAATTTCAAACATAATTACGACCTCCTTAATCTTCGGCTTAGTATGCCTCTATATTAATACTCACTCTCAAAACGGACAATCGACCAATAGTAGAATTGCCAGAAAAACGGAAACTGACAGTAGATTGTTCGAGAATCCCCGGAATTAAAGTTCTGTTTAACGTTTGAGCAAAAACTGGCACACGGAATTTTTACCTCCATGCACCAGTTCATTTTCAAGGATTCGCTATATAACCTATCTATCACCAGTTAATCTGGCAACTCTCATATTTCATAATATACTCATTCCGGATTGCTTCCATCTCTTTTTTCCGTTCCTCCGGAAGGATTTTTAATATTTCTTTCTCATCCATGTCAGTATTTCCATAAAGTCTCTCCATATCATAGAGATAAATATTCTCCCATGTATTTAAAAGATAATCAAAAAGTTCTGAAGCATCTGTAAAATGGACCTGCCTGTCAAAACCTCTTCCCGCACCATACCATTCCAATACCTCACACCCAAACGGATAAGCATCCACCACGCAGAAATCTCCAGATTCCTCAGACAGTAGCCTGAATATCTCTTTTACCTGCATGCAATGTTCCATCTCTTCTTTAGAAATATATTCTTTCATTCTGACCTACACCTCGCGATATTTATGAATCAGCTTTTCCAGCGATTCTGCAAACCGTACATCATCTTCAGCGGTACGCTTCGCTGGACCTTTTATATGGTTTCTTTTTTTCGCATTTCGTGCCTTCTTTGCTAAGTGCCTCTCCATAAGCATCTGGTCAATATTGTCATTCGTATACCATCTGCCACTCTGATGTATCCCGTATGCTCCCTTTCCAAGAATCATCGCAGCCACACCATAATCCTGTGTTACCACAATGTCACCTTTCCGGCAGATGCTGACCAACTTGAAGTCTACCGCATCAGCTCCTGCCCCAACTGTCAAAACTTCGCTGTAATCAGACTGCAAAATATGATTCGTGTCACACAGTAAGATTACTGATACCTGATATTTTTTTGCAATATGCTCTATAATAGATACCACCGGACAGGCATCTGCATCTACCAAAATCCTCATGCTTTCTTCCCCTTTGTCAAATCATAACTTTCACCAATCATCCGTTTGATATCTTCCTTCGGGACGGTTCCATCCAGAATAATAGAATTCCAGTGTGTCTTATTCATGTGGTATGCCGGAACCACTGAGGAAAAAGTACTTCTCCAGAAGTCTCTCCACTGAGGATTGCATTTCACATTAATCCATACATGTCCATCTTTGTTATAGATTAGAGCAAATGTCTTTTTAGATCCTTTATGCCGCATTACACACCAATTAGAATCGTGGAATGGATAATCCTCATATACCTGCTCAAAAGAATGACAGTATGCAATTACTTCCTGTTTAGTCTGCATAGACATGTCCTTTCTACATCCAAAATGTATTTATTGCTTTCCTCTTAATTTTCAAGTTTTCAATTTCTTTTAATATACTACCATTGAGCTCAAATAGAGAATCATTCATATTTTCAAATATACCTCTTATTTCCTTTGCAGATAGCTTTGCTACATCAAGTATCAAAATTTTCTCTCGGAGCTCATTATTAATACTCTCTTGCTCAACAGCATCATAATTAAAGTGTTTTTTTAAGTATTTATACGAATTAAAAGGTAAAGATTGATCAAATCGTCCCTGACTTATTGTTACATTTATATCATTTCCGCAACATAGCACATCATAAATATAGTTGTACAACTCTTCTTCTGTTAAAAACTCGTCTTCATTATAAAAAAGAATTTTTCGACTAATTTTATTGTAATTCATATAATCATTATGTAAATTATTCAGCCAATCAATTAAAGCCTCTGTCTTATATAACGAAAATGCTTTTACTGTTGAAAATAGAGATAAAACAATTCCCGTTACCAATCCTGCAAAAATATTAGCAAAAATGGAGGAAAGATATTCATCTTTTCCATGGTAAAACGAAGATATACAAAGAGTTAATATAGATAAAGCCACTATAATTATCAAAAGCTTTAAATGTGGCAACCCACAATAGACTTTTACATTCTTTTTTATTTCCTTTATGAACATTTTCACCCTAATCTTTAGCATTATTTCTAAATCCCCATATTTTCTACAATTTACTTAGATCACATGATATCCTGCATCAGACAACGCCTCTAATGCTATATAGTAATTTTCTTTCTTTGTCAGGATATAATCTGTATTGTATGTTGAAATGGCAAAAATTCCGATTTCTCGCTCAGCCAACAAAGCTGATATTTTAGCCAGTATTCCTATTAGTCCAAAATCCAAGATTCCTTCTATTCGAAACGCCTTCCACCCATCCTCACATTCTATCGCATTATCAGGTACATGCTCCGTAATGCAAACTACTGATTTTTCTTCATCTGTTTTTCCGATAAAACAGTATTCATCATCAAGATTTACCTGCGAATAATCAACAACCTTACACACTGAAAAATCATACTCAAGTCTTTTTATTTCCATAAATATTCTCCATATTCAACTACATCAATTGTAAATCTATTCTGCCAGACAAATCATCCGTGCATATTTATTTTCTGAGTCCTGAACCACCCGGATTTTGCCTTGGGCAATAAAATCATTAATCCTCTTCGCATACCACCAGTCACCGATATTCACTGGATACTTTCCCAGGATGTCACCAATCAGCCTGGCTTCCTTTTCTGGCTTTTCCGTAATCCTTTTCCAAATCAGGAAATCATAAAAATCTTCCGAAACACCAGTTACCATGCCATTAACAACTGCACGCAGAGGGCTATTATCCTCCTTCAGTTCACTCCACAATGAACTGTAAAGTCTTAGTTCTTCTCTGGATAACTCTTTTTCATATTGCAGAAATCCTGCAAATTCTTCAGCCGCTACCTCACCCCAGTTTTTATAAGAAATGATCACATTATCACGAATACAATGCTGTGGCAACTTTACAATTCGAATCTGATTTTCATATTGAGACAGGATATTGCATAATTGGTAAAAACCGCAAATAGAATAAGGTGCTTCACTGTACCACACTCGGATCTGCTCTCCATCTTCTAAGTAATCCTTCAGTCGCTTCAGCTCTTTTATATAGCAGTCTGTCAGATCCCGAAGTTCTGCATCCAGTTCCGGATCTTTTCCCCATTGCTCCTGAGCATACAAGGAATAAATCAAGTCTTTCCGATACTGACTGTCTATCGTTCCACTGATATCACCAATATCCAACATGAATCCAAGACAGATAACTTCTTCAGAGGTTCCTTCTATCCATCCGGTGTGTTCCCGTTTTGGAGGTTTCTTTTTCCCAGCAATCCAGACAGAAGTAGGTCCATCTGTTTTTCCAAACATAACTGTATTTTTCGCAACTTTCATAGAACCCGCTTCACTTTCTGCAAATAAGACCTCTATCATCATTTCACTCCTTGCTCTGTAAAATACCATTTCCTTTATTGTACTATATTCTCTTACACTTTTATAGTTCAATATGCAGTATATCATGTATTCGAAATTCTAAATATAGTGTTTCATTAATTGACACTCACTATATCTTGTGTTACTATAATACTGTACTTGAGTTTTTGTGTTATCCCTTACAGGGAGTCTGGACCATTCTTCCAGAACACACGTAAGTTTATGTTGGAAATTAGAGTCATTAGGATAGCCGTATTATGCGGTCACTTAATGGCTCTTTTTTTATTTATGGGAAATCTGGTATACAGGTTTCCTATTCTTTTATTCATTTTTATTATTTTAAAGCCCTAAGAGGCAGAAAGGAGAATTTTTATGTCAGCAATTATTCATGTTATGGGAAGGGTAACAAAGGATCCTGCCATGCAGCAAGGAAAGAACAACGGATCTGAGTATATCAGTCTGGATCTTGCTTCCTCTCAGAGGAGCCAGAACACACAAAATGGTCAGAATGGATACGAGTCCATGTTCTATCAATGCTATTTTAACAAGTTCCTGGCAGAGCGTCTGATCAAAGCCGGTGTAAAATCCGGAACCTGTATCTATGTCTATGGAGATCTGGAAATCCATCCATTTCTCTATCAACAGGGCCAAAAGGCAGGACAGCCAGGAGTAGGAGCCAAAATTAATGTCAAGGATTGGCAGTTTTGTCTTTCCAACAAACCGGAAAATGAGAATAACGGAAATTCTGGAAATCATCAAAATGGCAATAGCATGCCTAATAACAACAACGGAGGTGCGGCTACCCCAGGAAGTGGCAGTTATCAAAATCGCGCTGCTCAGGGAGGCGGCTACATGAATGGTGCTGGAAATCAAAATGCAGGTATACCAAACACCGCAGGTGCCAGAACACAGGGCAACTCTTATGCAGTTCCACCTTCTGGACCGATTGGAAACAACATGTACCAGCAGAGCTATTATCCACAACAGAACATGGCATACGGACAGCAAGGTGGTTTTACCGGAGACGGTTTTCAGGGAATACCGGAAGGCATGGCTGACCAGCTTCCGTTTAACGGATAACTCAAAAGAAATAACAGGTTGAGGAATTGCTTACCCATCGGGCATGGCGGTTCCTCTTTTTTTGTTTACAGGAAAGGAATCATACAATGAAAGTACGAAGGAAAAAAAGTAAAAGTTTAAAAATATTAAAATCTGTTGTTCTCGTTTTGTTTCTGTCATTACTGTTTGTACCAGATAATATAAACCGCTCAGTGATTGCGGGCATTGCACTTGCAGGTATTTTAGGAAGTCTCCTCTTCCTGATTGTCCCGCGTCTTCCCCGCATCCCATCTCCGGCACTCAAACGAAAGTCAGCATATTTCTCTGGGAATCCAGACGGTATCATCGATATGGAAACTCTGCTCTGGAGACAGATCAGTTACCAGATTACAGGGAAACTGAAGTCCGCTTATCCGGATGCCACATGGGAATTTACTAAAGAACCAAATGTAGACAGTCTTCTGAATGGAAATGCCCTGCGTATTCGTACCTTCCATACGAAAGAATATAATTTTGCTGAAGTCCGGCTGGACCGTTATGGAGAACTGGTACTTTCTATGATGACGATAGAATCATTAAAGCCAAAGTCGGAACCAGCAGGCACTGATTCCATCGGTCAGGTGGATCCCCAGTCTTGGTATACCCTAATTGGCAAGCCATTACTCTCCAATCTGATTGGAGATCTGCAGGCAAGAGGACATCAAAAATTATTTATCAGCGAAAATGGAGAAATATTTATCAAAAATGGAGATTCCAAGGAAATCAAAGGTACTTTCGAGCATTTTCCGCCCCAAAACTACTGGGCAGCTCTCACAGATATTTTTATCCGTGATGAGCTGAATGCAAAAGAAAACGAAGGCACCCTGGAATTATCCTGGATGTAAAAAAGGAGGAGAAATACTATGCCAAATGGAAACCTGATCAGTAACTGGTCTTTCAAGCGAAAGCTTCCGGAACCTTTTGAAGATTATACGGATGATCCCATCAGGAAGGATGTCTATTCCAAATACTGCACACAGCCTCAGAAACGTTCGACACTCCATGCGTCCACGCTCCGGGCGATTCTTGCATACATGGAACTGGAAACTCCGCCCGGCGGAACCGCTTCTGAAGAACTTGGGGCAATTGGAAGCCAAGGAAATAATTATACAATAGCAGAATATCCAAGCAAGACCGGAGATCTGCATGTAGTGATCTATAACCGGACAAATGGAAAATTCATTGCCGGTATTTATCCTAAACCAATAGATCCCGAAACAACATCCGATCAATATCTTTTGAAGGAAGATAAGAACAGCGGAGCTGCACTTTTGTTTGCACTTCTCCCTACCATTATGCAGGATGATGAGTTTAACGAATATTATCAGGAGTTGAAAAAGCACCGTGACAATGGTTATACGAATATAGAAGAAGCCGTGAAAACTGCAGCCGTCCTTTGTGACAATATCTATCGCAGATTACGATACGGAACTTCTCTTTCTACCGGCGGGATTCCCAATGATACTCCTGCCAATGGTGCTATTCCAAAGCTCAATCCATTCGCAGTACAGCAGGGTACTTACGCTCCTACAAATACGCTCTTTGGTACTTTTCAAGTACTGATTCCCGGTTCCACCACAAAAAGGAACACGGAATCCATTGCCAAAGAAGACTTTATCAGTAAATACGTCTTATCTGAATCACGGATACTCACTCCCCAGGAAGAACTCACTGTTCCAACGCTGGAACCATGGTATATCATACCGCCAGAGATCAAGCGGATCTGTGAACATGCAAAATTGACAACGAATACTGTTTCACCTATGAGGAATTTTCTTCTGCGGGGTCCTGCAGGAACCGGAAAAACAGAAGGTGCCAAGGCGATTGCTGCTGGCTTACATCTGCCCTACCGGTGCATTACCTGCTCTGCCAATACAGAGATATTTGATCTGCTCGGTCAGATTCTTCCGGATGTGGATGGAAAATTATCCAGTCTTCAGAATGAATATCCATCTTTCCAGGATATCATGCTAGACCCGGCAACCGCTTATCAGAAGCTGACCGGCATTTATGATGAAGAAGTAACTGAGGATGTGGTATACAAACAGCTCATCGACACAATCATTGATGAGATGCATGAGAATTATAAGAACCAATCTTCCCATCAGAAGTTCAAATATGTGGACACCCCTCTTGTGGAAGCAATACGTCACGGCTATTTGGTCGAAATTCAGGAGCCGACAGTCATTGCAAACCCCGGTGTTTTGGTAGGACTTAATTCCCTTCTTGACAGGTGCAACAGTGTTTTTTTGCCAAACGGGGAAGTGATCAAACGTCATCCGGATACGACCATTGTTGTTACAACCAACAATGATTATGCTGGCTGTAAACAGATGAACCAGTCTGTCATTTCCAGAATGAATCTTGTGATCGATCTGGAGGAGCCGGATGAAGAAACACTGGTACAGCGTGTTCTTGGGATTACCGGATGCACAGATAAAAAAACGGTTCGCACTATGGCACAGATCATCAAGGCAGTTTCTGAATATTGCAGTGAGAATCTGATCACAGACGGATGCTGCGGTGTACGTGAACTGATTTCCTGGGTGCAGTCCTATATGGTCTGTGGTGATGTCCGGGAAGCAGCACATTACACGATCCTCTCTTCGGTATCTGCAGATGCAGAAAGCCGTTCGGAAGTGGAAAACGGTTGTCTGGATTCCATTCTTGCTGCATAAAGGAGGGATGGTACATTGACACAGAGAAAACCTTATAACAATTTAAAAATTACAGAAGAAGATATGCTGGATATTTTCTCCGCAAATATCCATTATCTGCGGAAACTACCACGCTGGAATCTTTCCCAGAAAACCCTGGCAAGGATTCTGCATATTCCAACAAAATCTTACCGTAAGTATGAATTAGGAGGAGGCTTTCCACCCGTATTTGTGGTCTACCATCTGGCAGTCTATTTCGGATACACCATGGAAGAGCTTTTAACTGAAAAATTATTTTAAAAAGAAAGGATGAATAAGAATTGAATAGCAACCAGAAAAAATTAAAACAGATGATACGTGATCAAGAACTTACAATTAGTGACGAGGAACTGTTCACTTCATCTGCTTACCAGAAATACCTGACCTCTATGGCGAAAGCGGCTACCGGCCGCTATCGTCAAGGGCTTCAGACTCTGATGGAATGGGATGCCCAGGCAGATGCAGGCATTGCACATACGGATAACTATAAAATCCATATCAATGCTGCCAATGAAATCACCCAGAGTTTTCCTTCCCGGTATCTCCGTTCCGAAAGCCTTGTCGGATTCAATGGGCATGAGACTGCCCACCTGCTGTTCTCAGATTTTACAGCCTTGGGACTATATCTTGGCAGCATGGAAAAAGGTGCCTTCTACCCATCCAATCCTTCCTTTACGGAATTATCCTATCAGACAAATTGTGAAGAAATACTGGAGGCTATGGATAGCAAAGATAAAGCGACCTGCCTGACTCTGGCATCCTGTGCCTCTCATATAAATAATATTCTGGAAGACATCTATATAGAGGCACGAATGTGCACTTCTCATCCGGGCACTTTCCGCCGGGGCATTGAACTGAATAACCTGCGGATGTGTGAACAGATGCCTTCAATTCAGAGTCAGATTGAAAAGAAGTATTCTGATTTTGCAATCATGGCAAATCTTCTGCTTCAATACTGCAGGGCGGGAACCATCAATAACCTGTCCGGTTATAAAGGTCCTTATCTGGATTATCTGGAAGACTGCATGCCATATGTAGATGATGCCATTTATTCAGATGAAGCAAAGGACCGTTTTCACGCTTCTAATCATATTGTGGCTATTCTATGGGAATACATCAAGCCTCTGATTGAAGAGACAAAAGAAAGAATGGAGCAGCGTTCTGCATCGGATGCAAGCCAGATGTTAGAGGAACTTCTGGGTAACCAGATCCATGGTGCCACCCCATTGCCTTCCGGCAAAGGCGGTACTATGCCAAAGCAGGCAGAAGAAGGGAAAAAAGAACAGAAGGCAAATCCCTTACCGTGTACTCCTCCTGCCATGCGTCAGGAAAGTACGCAGGCTGCCCAGGATGTTGTAGCCGAAGAAGGAAACCGGATCGCACTTACGAAAACGAATACCATCCTTGACCAAAATAATCCAGGAATTACTTATAATCACCAGTACCTTGGCACCGGTTATGAAAAGTCTGCCAACGACCTGTTCCGGATCCTGAGTGGCATCGCTACTGAGAAAGCAGAAACACAATATCAACAGGAAATGACCGAAGAACTGCAGAAGGCAGCAAACGATATCCATTACGGGAATGCTCATACCGGAGTTCATGTTACGATCAACCGAATGACATATGTACCGGATTCTTTAAAACAGTCATATCAGGCTGTAGCACCAATGCTTATCCGAGCATCCAAACGCCTGCAGAAGTCTATCGCACCGCTTTTAAAAGAAGAAAGTGAGGGCGGTAAATTAAAGAACCTGCAATTTGGAAAACGTCTGGATACACGTGCAATGCACCACGAAGATGGAACCTTTTTCACCAGGACCAGGCTTCCTTCTGAAGAGCAGAAACTTGCAGTAGGACTTTTGGTAGACGAGAGTGGATCAATGAGCTGGGGAGATCGGATAACACATGCGAAAAAGACAGCCATTGTACTTTATGATTTCTGCCAGAGCCTTCAGGTGCCCATTACTATATATGGCCATTCAACTGGTGGCAGAGGCGTAGAACTTTATTCCTATGCAGAATTTGATTCGATCGACACATCAGACCACTACCGGCTCATGGATATGTCAGCAAGAGGCGGAAATCGTGATGGTGCAGCTCTCCGCTTTGTGGCGGAGCATCTGGTAAAACGTCCGGAAAAGCAGAAACTTCTGATCATCATTTCTGACGGACAGCCTGCAGATACCGGCTATTACGGCACTGAAGCAGAAGCCGACCTGCGTGGCATTAAAAAGGAGTATTCCAAAAAAGGGATCAAGCTCTTTGCTGCAGCGATCGGAGATGATAAGGAAAATATCAAGCGGATCTATCAGGATGGCTTTCTGGATATTACAAAGCTGGAAGACTTACCAAAAAACATGACGCTGTTAGTGAAACAATACCTGAAGTAGAAAGAGGGGAAAATCCATGAATCAGAATCAATCACCACGGATCTCCGAGCAGATTTATAAAGTGCAAACAGACCGAAAACTCATTGCTGTTTATGACAGGCTTAGGTATGCACCACTGACCAGTTATGCTCAGATACATGCCAAAGGTGAGTACCAGGAAAACGGTCATAATGTCAACTCCCTGATTGGGATCACGATCCAGGATTATTCTAATGGCACGGGAAACAAAAATATCATCGTCCAGTTCAATCTGGCACCGGAACAGATCCAGTTTTTCTTAACCAGGATCACCGCAGGCTTTCAAGAATATGAATGGTCGCTGAGCAAAATATACGGAAACCCTGATGCACAAGGCTACTCCATTGCACAGCAATTTTCTATTTCCCGGCATGTAAATGACCAGAACGGGCGGATAATGAAAAGCCCCTGGCGGATTCAGATCGTAAATGGCAAAGGCATCAAGGTCAAAAATCAAAATGGCGGATCTTATATGAAATCCGGGAGTTTTATTTTAGAAAAGAACGCCTTTATCCAGCTAACGGATATGGACCTGTATACGTTACTAAAACGCACGGATTCTTACATTACCAACTGGGAATCCTGTATGGCACCTTCTCTTATTTCAAATGGAAAGCGTGCTTATGCAGAACAACAGTCTCAAAGAATCCAACAAAACGGACAATATCAAAGCCCGGCACAGGCATCGCCTTATGCCGCATAAAGTTTATGGAATGGAAGTGGCATTTGCTGCTTCTTTTCTTTTAGAAAGAAAGGTGATTTTATGAAATACTCAAACATCTGCACCATAGATTCGCAGGGACGCATCGTTATTCCTGCGAAACTGCGCAGACTTTTAAAATTAGAGAATGGAAATCCCCTGGAAGTTGAATTATCCAATCAGGAAATCCGGATTCGGAAATGTCGGGAGCCTCAGCAGGATAGCATAAAGCTCCAGAGTATTCTTTCCATTCTTTCTAGTTCAATCAAACACGGAGCCTTTATCTGTACAGACCGGTATGTCATTGCAGCAACAGGGATATATCTTCCAGAAGGCACTTCCCTTCCGGAAAACCTGGAGCCTTATATCGCCTCCGGAAATGAGGCCGTTTTGGATATCAGTCAGCCTCTTTATATGCTTTCCCATCATCGGGAACCCATAGCAGCTCTGTTTCCAATCCGCAATGACAAGGAAATGCCTCTTGCTCTGGCAGTTTTATCCAAAACTCCTCTTACTGAGATGGAAATGGGATGTGCAAGGTTAGTGGCAAAAACATTAGAGAAAGAATTTTGTTAAAAAGGAGTGTGATCACCATGAAAAGAACGAATATCAGACCAATAAGCAACATTGAAAAAAAGGCAATTACCGTAACTGGAACCTTATTCCTGTCGCTTCGAATCGGGGAACGTGCATGGATTTCTACTCAGACACATACTTTCATGACGACTGCTGTGGAACGTATTCTGGAAGTATCCGGAAACAGCATTGTTTTCGAAACCCGTAACACCCGGTATAACCTGAAATATGAAAACGTACCGAATGAAACTGAGGTGATGTGTGCTTGACTACTTATGAACTGGGAAGCAGCCTGGAAAAGCTGCTTTCCAAACTAAAGCAGAACCGTGAGAATGTCCCTTTGGATATCCTGAAGACCTATTATAAAGTTCCTTACGAGGAATTAATTGCACAGGTAAATCAGACAGCCACTGCCTTTGTCAAATCAATTGTAGCTGGTCAGTTACTGATCAATCCTGACGTGTCAATGGACGAGCAAGCAGATGTAGTTAACCAGACAATTCAGGATTCGGGAATGATCAAACAGATTAACCACTGTATGTCACAGACCTATGATGTCACTCTTATACATCTGATGGCTTTAGAACTACGGAAAAAAGTAGAGGCAGCCTTATATCCCTATATTGCCAGGAAAAACTGTCTGGTGGCAGATCTTGACGATATCGAAAAGGAACCAATTATTTACAATACACTCACGAAACAAGTATATGAAAATGACCACTGGATAGACCGGGAGTTAGACCTAAAAGGTAAGCTCCTGATCTACCCCAAAACAGAAGAAAAAAAATCCAAAGATAATTTCTAATATTTATCATTCTATGATATTTTTTTCATCCCATTAAACCTACAACAACAAACGCAGAAGGTAATATGTTTTACCATTCTGCGTTTTATAAATATCAATAATTTTTACAGCAAGTTAAATTATTTTATAATACCCATTTTTTACAATTCTATATTTTTCATAGTCCAAATGAAGTACATATGTATTACTCAAGGCAATAATTTCAAAATAATTAATATAGGCGAGCAAATTCTTCTAAATTAATATTGTTATTTTTCAAATTCGGCAAAGCATCTTCATACAAAACATTTGTAAAATATCGCTTTCTATAATTATAATTTGGATGTAATCTTTCTTCAATCTCTGTGACGCACTTAACAGACTTCTTAAATGTTTTATCATTCATAATAAAATATAATGCATCTGGATTTACTTCCGCATAATCCATGAGTAAAGTATTGTGAGTTGTAAGAATTAATTGACCTTTGATTTGATGTCCAATAGATGCCAACAATTTCGTCGCCAATAAATCATGGACTCCAATTCCATATTCATCTATAATAACACAACCACCCGAAACAGCTGAAACTAAATATGGTAATAAATCAATAATCTCCTGTGTACCATTTGATTCAAGTTGAAAATCAATATCATATTCATAATTTTCAATTCGCTTTCTTAAAAACAAATCATACCGGATTTCATTTTTTTTGCTAGATTTTTTATAAAAAGCCTTTACTACATCATTAAACATTGATTTAAAGAATTGATTAAGAAGATTTTCTACCTCGTCCAATTTATCTTTATTTTTCTTTTCTATAACCCCACTCACTAGGTGTCCTAATATTTCATTTTCTGCATCTAATGCCAAACTTTGACCATCAGAAGCTCTCGGTATTCTAAAATTAATCTTTTCAAACGCTGTCATAAGATTCATTAAATTTATTGAAATATTTGAATTAATATATGTATCAGACTTATCCCCCATTTCAAAATAAAGAATAGATAATAACGTATGCTTTCCCCAATACATCTCTACCTGACTTTTTATTAATTCATAAAATTCCTTAGATTCGAATATTTTTTCATTAATGTAAATATCATCATCCTCTATACTAAAATAACAGCCTCTATTTTTATTCAATTTATATTCTAGTCGCTCCTTCACTACGCTAAATGAGTCCATTTCAACATAATAGCTACCATTCCCACCACCTATATTAAATTCATACTCTAATGACATGTTTTCATCAGAGTTAATCATCTTATACTCATCAATAATGCTTTCAATTCCATTA
>CAMBLS010000041.1 GCA_945868485.1 uncultured Lachnospiraceae bacterium
ATTTTAACATAGTTCTGCCTGTTTAAAAAGGAGTATATGTGATAAACTGAAAGTGTAGGTAAATAACATAAAGGAGCTTGCATTTATGAATATTTCTGATGCCCTGCAAAGTATCATCAAATCTCACGAGGATGACGTGCTTACCCCTCTTACCACTGTCTGGGGAGAAAATCTGGATGTCACCTGCATCCTGCCGGAATATCCACGCCCTCAGCTGGTAAGAGCTTCTTACATTAATTTGAACGGACTCTGGGACTATACCTTTACCACGGATACTTCTTTCCCCAACCATTTTGACGGGAAGATTCTGGTTCCCTTTTCACCCGAAAGTGCCTTATCAGGCGTAAACCGTCAATTAAAGCCCGGTGAATACCTCTGGTATCGAACCACCCTTCCCACCAAGGTTCAAACCCTCGCTGAAAAGATGCGTCTTCTCCTGCACTTCGGTGCAGTTGATTATCAGGCGACTGTCTATGTCAATGGCAGACAGATTTGCTCACATCTGGGCGGTTATCTCCCTTTCCATGCAGATATTACGGATTTCCTTCATCAGAATGAAAATGAGCTTATGATTATGGTCAGTGATCCTACCGATCAGGGCTCACAGGCAAGAGGAAAGCAGTCCCTGCACCGGGGCGGCATCTTCTATACTGCCCAAAGCGGCATCTGGCAGAGTGTTTGGATGGAATGGGTACCTGCTGCCTACATCAAAAACCTGTGGTTTGAAACCGATTATGATAACCGCAGCGTAAGGGCACATATCTCTGTCTCTTCCGATGAGCCGTTCCCCCTGTCCCTGTCTGTTCATTTTGAAGGTCAGGAAATCCTTGCGTCTTCCATAATATCAGAGGGCTATGAAATTACCCACACTTTCTCTATCCCGAAAGAACATTTTCACAGCTGGAGTCCTGAAGCTCCCTGCTTATATCAGGTAAGAATCCAGTTCGGCTCTGACCATGTGGAAAGTTATTTTGCCATGCGCTTCTATTCCATAGAAACGTCATCAGATGGCAAGTTTACTGTTTTTTGCCTAAATCATAAACCATATTTTTTGATGGGCGTTCTGGATCAGGGCTATTGGCCAGAGGGATTATATACTGCCCCATCCGATGAAGCGCTGATTTATGACATCACTACTATGAAGTCCCTGGGCTTTAATATGCTCCGCAAGCACATCAAAGTGGAAAACACCAGATGGTATTACCACTGTGACCGACTGGGAATGATTGTCTGTCAGGACATGATTAACGGAGGCAGCGAATATCACATGCCGCTGATTAATTACCTTCCCACCTTGTGCCCTTCTCTTTCATCCCATATCAAGGACTCTCACTATGCCATGTTCTCCAGAACGGATGCTGAAGCTCGGAAGCAATGGGAAATAGAATCTCTTGAAATGATTGAATACCTGAAGTTCTTTCCGTCCATTGCAATCTGGGTTCCCTTTAACGAGGGCTGGGGACAGTTTGATGCTGCACGGATCACAGACCTGATCAAAAAGGCAGACCCCGTACGTCTTGTGGACTCTGCCAGCGGCTGGTTTGACCAGCACTGTGGTGACTTTATCAGCGTCCATAATTATTTCCGTCCCCTGTCTGTTCCAGTTAAAAAGTGGGGTCGCCGTGCCTTTTTCCTGTCCGAATACGGCGGCTATGCCTGCCATATCAAAGGTCATTCCAGCATAGACCGTGTCTTTGGCTACAAACGCTATGATACCCCGGAAGAGTTTAGAAACGCCTATCGGGAATTAATAGAAAAGTCCCTTTTGCCTCTTCGTGCAAAGGGGTTAAGTGGTGCTGTATTTACGCAGCTTTCCGATATAGAGGAAGAAGTCAACGGACTGCTTACCTATGACCGCCGGATTAATAAGCTGTCACCCTGACATTCTCTGCTACTCCCCCAAAACTGAACTGCTACTTTTTCCATCAGAACTTTACTTCCAATTCTGTACAAATTTCCCTTGTTTTGTTATACTGTCTTTTAGAAAGATAAAGGAAGGTTCCAGAATTATGAGTAAGAAAAAAGCAGTCGTTTCACTTGGACATAACGCACTTGGTTACACAACGATGGAGCAGTGGGATGCTGTTAAGGTAACAGCCAAAGCCCTTGCTGACCTGGTAGAAGCAGATTACCAGCTGACCATTACTCACAGCAACGGTCCACAGATCAGCATGATCCACAAGGCCATGACAGAGCTGCGTCGTCTCTATATCGACTATACACCTGCCCCTATGTGTGTCTGCAGTGCAATGAGTCAGGGATATGTGGGATATGACATTCAGAATTCCCTAAAGGCAGAACTTTTAAGCCGCGGCATCAGCAAAACTGTGTCCACAATCTTAACACAGGTAACCGTTGATCCCTATGACGAGGCATTTTATGAGCCAACCAAACTAATTGGTCGTTATATGTCATCAGATGACGCTGAAATAGAAGTAAAAAAGGGAAATTACGTGCAGGAGGAACCTGGAAAAGGCTTCCGCCGTATCATTGCTGCACCGAAGCCCATTGATATTGTAGAAATTGAAGCCATCCGCACTCTGGCAGATGCAGGACAGATTGTAATTGCCTGCGGAGGCGGCGGTATTCCCGTAATTGAACAAAAACATGCTTTAAGAGGTGCTTCCGCAGTCATTGAGAAGGATGCCATTGCCGGGAAGCTGGCAGCGGACTTAAACGCAGACCAGCTCATTATCCTTACTTCTGTGCCCAATGTCTATTCCAATTTTGGAAAGGAAGATCAAAAGAGCATTTCTTCCCTTACAGTAAGTGAAGCACAGAAGATGATTGATGGCGGAGAGTTTGGTGAGGGAACCATGCTTCCTAAGATTGAAGCTGCAATTTCTTATCTCACAGTTAACAAAACCGGAAGCGTCCTAATTACTTCATTAGACTCTGTAGCAGATGCACTGAAAGGAAAAGCAGGCACTGTCATTACCGCTTAAAGTTTAAAGAGCTAACCTCATTCATAAGAGATTAGCTCTTCTTTTATTTGCCATTGATATTTATTCCAACTCCAGCTGTCTTCTCAACATATAATCACTCATAAAATACAGTCCAACCCCTACCACCAGATATACTGCAGTCATAATCCAATAGATAGATGTGTAAAAAGAAAAAGGAGAGGTTTCAAAAATCGACAAATATGCTGAATCCATAACCATTTTCACCATAAGAGGAATTGACAGGACAATTGCAATGATCTGAACAATGGTAGTGATACCGAAGTAAGCACCAACTGCTCCCAGGATTCTGTGTCCACGCACCTTCTGTCCAAGAGTAATGGCTCCAATCAGTATGAGCGCAGAGCTTGCTGAGCTGACCAGCGTCAAACACACCAGACTTACACAGCAGGCACCAAATCCCTTCATCATTGGACTCTCCCAAATATTTCTGATCTCCCAAAGGACTTCCATAACATCCATTGCAAATCTGCTGCTCTTAGTGGATAATGCCAGAAAAGTAACTCCACCAAATACAACAAGGCTGATAATGATTGCAATTCCTGTTATCAATGTCCATACACTCATGGTAATTACCTTACAATTTAAAATCTGGCGAGAGCTTACCGGTAATGTATGAGTCAGATACCCTTCATCCGTAAACATACTTTTATAACAGCGTACTGCCATGTAGACAGTAATTCCTACACTGGCTGCAATCATTGCAAAATAAAATAGCAGGAGTAACATCAGCCCGGAAAGGGGGAGTCCAATCCAGTCACTTTCCCAAATGGGCAGCGCAAAGGTAAGTCCGGCTATGACTGCCGTAATCATTAGTATTCCAATCAGCAAAACCGGTATTTTCCAGATTGATTTCCATTCATGCTTTAATAATTTTCCTAACATGCAAACACCTCCCTGAAATATGCGTCCACCGACTTTCCTTTCTTCTCGCGGATTTCCTCCACTGTCTCCTGTAAGATTAATCTTCCGTCACGAATAAAGATAACCTCATCCAGAACCCGTTCAATATCGGAAATCAAATGGGTAGAGATGATGACCGTGGCATTTTCATTGTAATTTGTAATAATGGTCTTCAAAATATAATCTCTTGCAGCAGGGTCTACTCCTGCAATCGGTTCATCCAGGATGTACAATTGTGCATTCCTGCTCATTACCATGATTAACTGCACCTTCTCCCTTGTTCCTTTGGAGAGCGTCTTTAATCTGGCATCCTCACTGATATTTAAGCCTGCCAGCATCTGCTTTGCTCTTTCTGGACGGAAATCCTGATAAAAATCAGAAAAATATGCAATCAGTTCCTTTACCTTCATACTGTTTTGGAAATAAGTCCTCTCAGGAAGATAGGATACTATGCTCTTAGATTCAGGTCCCGGTGCTTTTCCGTTGATCAAAACTTCTCCTTCACTTGCTACCAGCAGCCCATTAAGTAATTTTATCATTGTTGTCTTGCCGCTTCCGTTAGGTCCCAAAAGACCAATAATTTTTCCTCTCCCTATGGTAAGATTTAAATGGTCTAATGCCACCTTTTTCTTTTCATAAATCTTGGTAAGATTGCGAATTTCTACCAGTTCACTCATTTTTCTCCCCCTTCTGCCTGTTTCAGCAGTGTCACAATTTCGTCTCTATCAAATCCAAGCTCTTTCATCTTATTTACAAATTCCTGCACCTGTTCACGTGCAAGCTGATTGCGAATCTCTCTAATCATTTCCTTATTCTCTGTCACCATCCTGCCACTGGTTCTCTGCGCCATTACCAAACCGCTTCGCTCTAACTCCGTTAACGCCTTCTGCATGGTATTGGGATTGACTCCTGCTTCAGCAGCCAGCTCCCGAACACTGGGAATCTTTTCCCCTGGCTTGTATTGCCCTACAATAATCCGTAGCTGGATTACCTCAAGAATCTGCGCATAAATTGGGCGGTCAGAACTTAAATTCCATGCCATATGACTCTTCCTTTCTCTGTATTATTGTACTATTCTATTAATACAATATTCCAATTAAAGTATTTTGTCAACCTGTTTTTATCTGCTATATCCAATTACACTAATCAGTGCTCCAATCATAATACAAAAATCCCCTATATTGAAAATCACATTACGAAGTCTGAAAGGAACATTAAAGCTCACATAGTCCACCACATATTTCCGTGCCAGTCTGTCGTAAGTGTTGCTGTAAGCGCCTCCTAAAAGCAGTGTCAGCCCCCATTTAAGCAGCCCTCTTCCTGCCTGTCCGAGAGTCACTACAAACATAGCTGTCAAAGCTATCGTAAGCAATACAGATAATACCATCACCGCTTTCTGCTTGTTTTGACCCGCATTTAAGAAAGCACCCCTGTTATGATGCTTTCTGATAATCAGAAAGGGGCCGCACTTTTCATGAGTGCTCCCCTCTTCCTTATTCTCCTCAATATAATTCTTTAACTTCCATTCCAGACCGAATATTCCAAGCATCACTGCTATATATTGCATTTTGATTTCCTCCATAAACACGCCCTTTTGATTTTGGAATCCGTATGTTCTTTATATCATCCAAACTCTACTGCGTCAATAGGAATCATGTAATCATCGCACTTCAGAAATTCCTGCCAGCACGTTAAAGGTGCCTGCAAGGTTCAGTCTTCCATACCCCCACTCCCTGTTGGGATAATCAATTCCTGGAAAACGGTCCGCTCCCCGGATCAGATAATTCTTCAATTCCCGGCTCTCTACCCGAAGCTGATTCTGCTCCACCACCGCCCACTGAAAGAACAGCGCTGCCGCACCGGAAGCAATCGCCACCGCCATACTGGAGCCCGTTCGTTTACCAAGTATGGTATCAATATTGACCCCAGGGGCTGCAAAATCCGGCTTAATACGCCCCAATCTGGTGTATCCCCTTCCCGAATCTGCCCAAAAGCTGTCATTTTCATCATTGTAAGTGGTGACTGAAATCACTGTTCTTGTGTTTGATGGCTCTGTTAATGTGGTGTAAGGCGATGGGCGCAAAAAATAGGTATCGCTCTGCAAAAACTCTTCCAGCGGCAGCCACATATGAAAAGTACTTTCCGCACTGTTTCCACTGATGGTAACCCGAATCGTCCACACTCCCGGAGTTGGATTGATAAACCTGAAAAAAATTAACTCTTCTCCTGAGCCTTCCTCCACCAGAACATGGTCCACCTGAACCCTGCTGTCTTCATAGATAAAAGTAAATTCCCTGCTGTTTTGTTCCCGAAAGTCTACCCTGGGCGTAACCTCTCCTCCCGGAGTTCGGATAGAAATAGCGTGCTTGGCAGGGACACTCCCCCAAAGCTCTGTAATAAATCCCTTTTCACTCCCATCTACTCTGATCTCCACATTATCAGTTGTTTCCGTAAGTCCCTCTACGGAAGTACCAACATAATGGTGGGCTCTGTTCCCCTCATTTCCACCACACACCATCACTGCCCTGCTTCGTCTGGTCGCAATCTGATTTAAGTAATCAGCCAAAATAGAGTTCCCCTCATGGTTTCCCATATTGCTTCCCAATCCAAAACAAATCACCAATGGGCGCACCAGAGAAATTGCATAGCTCTCCAGATACTTAAGCGCCACTAACAGGTCACTTTCCGCATAGGCAGGCACTTCCTCCGAAACCAAATAAAAATCTTTGAGATTCTGCTTCGCCTGACGCAGTTTTACCATCACAATATCCGCTTCAGGGGCAGCCCCCAAAAAGCTCAGCCCACTTCGAAGAGAGCTTCCCGCCGCCACACTTGCAAGAGCAGTTCCATGCCCGATTTCATCGTAGCTTGGAACGATCTCCCGGGGATTATTACTTCTGAGAGCTCGGTCAATCTCTTCTTTCTTATATTCTGTTCCATACAGGATTCCTTCCGGTGTTTCCCCGGTCTGAATGGTCTGATCCCATATTCCAAGAATACGGGTACTACCATCCTCATTTTGGAACACTTTCTCATCATAGCGGATTCCTGTATCCAAAAATCCAATCACAACACCTCGTCCTGTCAAACCAAGTGCACCTCTTTGCACCTGCGTAATCCCGCTACTAATTAGTGGTGTGGGATCAAATGTCTGTGGCAGCTGCATCAGACCATAGAGCTTAGGAATAACCGGATAAGTAAATGTATTTACACTCATCGGAGGAAGTTCCTCCCTGTTTGCATAAATCACACCAATTTCTCCATTTACCGGCTGATAAACAGCATCTCTTAAATATCCCTGTATTCCTCCCGGCAGCACATAGTCCGAAATTAAATCATAATACTCATTGGAAACAATCTTTTCCCGGTCTGTCATTTACATACCTGTTTGTCGTTTTCTTCTACTATATGAAAATTCTGCCTGAAATTGCACAAAAGGGCATCCCGAAGGATGCCCGCTCATAACCTGTATTATGAAATTAACTGTTTTTGTCCTCAATCACCTTGAGATGATCCGGGTTTTCCCCACTAATGCTGCGAATATCTATGATGGGACCTCCGGTTCCTTCAATATAATCTCTTGTAATTGTTACCCGCCCAATATTATCATCCTTTGGAATCTCATACATAATGTCCAGCATGAATTCTTCAATAATTGCTCGAAGCGCTCTTGCTCCGGTGTCCTTTTTCATTGCCTTCTCAGCAATTGCCTCCAGAGCGCCCTCATCAAATTCAAGCTTCACTTCGTCCAGTTCAAGCAGCTTCTGGTACTGCTTTAAAATTGCGTTCTTGGGCTCCTTTAAAATCTTTACCATCATCGGCTTATCAAGCGCTGCCAACGTATAAATGATAGGAAGACGACCCAGAAATTCAGGAATCATACCAAACTTCTTCAGATCCTCCACGGTGACCTGACTTAAAATGTTCTTTTCCTTGTCAAATTTATCCTTCAGCTCTGCATTGAATCCAATGGAGGTCTGCTTCTTTAAACGTTGCTTAATAATTTCCTCCAAATCCGGGAAAGCACCACCACAGATAAACAGGATATTTCTGGTATTGATGGTGGTAAGCGGAACCATGGCATTCTTGCTGTTTGCTCCAACCGGAACCTCTACATCAGCGCCTTCTAACAGCCGCAGCATCCCCTGCTGTACGCTCTCACCACTGACATCTCTGCTGGTGGTATTCTTTTTCTTGGCAATCTTGTCAATCTCGTCAATAAATACGATACCACGCTCTGCCTTTTCCACATCATTATCGGCTGCCGCCAACAGCTTGGAGATCACACTTTCAATATCATCACCGATATATCCGGCTTCTGTCAGCGAGGTTGCATCTGCAATGGCAAGGGGAACATCCAAAAGTCTTGCCAGGGTCTTAACCAAGTAAGTCTTACCACAGCCGGTAGGTCCGATCATCAGCATGTTGGACTTCTCAATTTCAATGTCATCCATGGTGCCTGTTGCAACTCTCTTATAATGATTATAAACTGCTACCGAAATGACCTTCTTGGCATGCTCCTGCCCAATCACATAGTCATCTAACTGTGCCTTAATCCTATGCGGCGGCGGAATATTCTTGATATCTAATACCGGCTCATCTCCTGTTTTGGGCTTTTTCTTCTTAATCTTCTGCTTGTTGGGAATTCCTCCCTCCCCCTGTAGATCTGCAATATTTACAAACCGAATATTGGGATAGCCCTTACCACTTAAATTCTTGTTCAGGTCATCCATAAATGCCGGATTGTTCAGCATTCCCTGATAGTCAAACTGGCTCACCGTGTCCATAGTCTTATGCATGCAATCGTTGCAGACCGAAATATTGTTGGGGAGCTTGAACATCTTTCCCGCCTTGCTCTCCGGACGGCGACAGATAAAGCAGACATCCTCATACTCGCTTTCCTTCTGCTCCTCCTTGATTTCTTCTCCATCTTTTCCTTCACTTAGTGAAGTATCTATATTTTCCAGCTCTTCACCGGGCTGGTCCTTTTCTCTCTCATCAAAATCTGACATCTTCTTCTCCTCCAAACTGATTTTCATTTTATACGATTCTTCTTACCGATAAAATCTGCTTATATGTGGCATTGGTAATCTTAATTCCGGTTTTCTGGGTGCTGGCATGTACAATCTGCCCGTTTCCAATGTAAATACCTACATGTCCTGCATAGCATACCACATCTCCCGGCTGGGCATTCGCATAGGCCACCTCACTTCCGGCACTTCTAAGAGAATAGGAAGTTCGCGGCACGCTATAGCCGAAGTCCTTGTACACTCGCCATACAAATCCCGAACAGTCAGCCCCCTCTGTCAGGCTGGTGCCTCCCGGCACATAAGGATTTCCAATAAACTGACAGGCATAGTTTGCAATTTGCTGCCCCTTACTTCCTGTGCCGGCATAGCTGGCAGCAGAAGCATAATTTCCCTTTGGAGCGCTTGAGGAACTGCCCGAAGAACCGGAGCTTTGATTCTGTAATGCCTGCTCCTGCGCCCTTCTTGCTGCTTCCTCAGCCTGCTTTGCAGCATCAATTTCGGATTGCTTCTTAGCGGCTTCCGCCTCTAACCGCTTAATCTCATCATTCTGTTTCTTGATATTGGCTTTATAAACAGCAGCCTCCTGCTTTGCCTTTGTCAGCTGTACTTCATAATTATCGTAGGTCTTTTGCCTTTCATCCAGCATGATTTCCAGACTTTCCTGCTCTTCCAAGAGCTCATGCTGCTGAGCCTCCAGCTCAGACATCTCTTCCTCAAGCTGCTCCTTTAAGGCTTGCACTGCCTCTCGTGCAGCCTGATATTCCAAAAGCAGCTTTCTGTCAAACTCATAAAGCTTTTCCACATATTCCGCCTTATTGACCATATCGCCAAAATTCTGACTTTCCAGAAGCAGCTGCAGATAAGTGGTATCACCCTTTTCGTACATAAATTTGATACGAAGCTTCATTGCTTCATATTGCTCCCGTTCTATGGCCTGGGCTTCTTCCAGTTCCCTGGTCGTTTCCTCAATCTCTTCCTCTTTTTGAGCAATATCTTCCTCTATCAGCTCCACACTTGCAAGAGTTTCCACTAAAGCCGCATCGATTTCTTCCATCTCTTCGGCAACTGCATCTACTTCAGACTGGATGGAACTGACTCTTCCAGACGCATTATCATATTTCTCCTGCTCCTGCCTGCGTTTCTCGTCTGCTTCTTTTTTCTGTTCTTCCAATTGCTTCTTCTGATCTTCCAAATCCGAAATAGTGGTAGCACGCACTGGTTCTACCACTAAAAACATTACCATACATGAAATTAAAACTGCTAAAAATCCTCTTCTCTTCTTAAGCATTTTGATTTCACACCTATAACTTCAAAATCTGCCTTAATTATTCTGTCCTTTACTGCCTGCCACTGTATTTTCTGCAAGGAAATCTGCTACCTTCTGAATCAGAAGATACTCTCTGTAAGCTTCTTTATCAATCGTCTCTGTATATTCTTCTTCACTGGTGTATCCATATCCTGCATAATTGGCAGTTTCTTCAGAAATATCTGCCTCAAGTTCCTCGTCGGTAACCTCAATTCCTTCCTCATCGGCAATTGCTGACATCATGATATAGCGCTGCGCCGTAATCCGTGCCTGCTCAAGCAATGTGTCCTGATAAGCATCTGCACTTCCGCCGTAAACGTTGGCAACATAAGTTCCGATATCCATTCCGTAAGCATTTGCATATGCCGAAATATTTGCCGTCAGCGTTTCATTCATCCTGTTTAGCATTCCACCTGGCACATCAGTAAAAACAGTATTTTCCTCTATTGCCATTATGGCTGCATTCAGCTTGTCATTTTCAAAGCTCTCCTTTGCCTGCTCCATCAGAATATCCCGCAGATAGCTTCTGTACTCCTCTACATTACTGCATTCCTCAATACCAAGACCTGCAACATACTCATCCGTAAGCTCCGGTATTTCCTGTACACTGATACTGTTTACAGTTACGGTAAAGATTACATCCTTGCCTGCCAAATCCGGATTTGTGTACGGATCTGGAAATGTCAGGGGAATATCCTTCGTCTCCCCAATCTCCATTCCAACAACACCATCTTCAAACCCATCAATAAAACGTCCTGAACCAATTTCCAAGTCAAACCCTTCGGCGGTTCCCCCCTCGAAAGCAACCCCATCCAGCTTGCCCTCATAGTCAATGTTTGCCACATCTCCTACCTCTACAGTACGACCCGTTACCGGTGTGGATGTCACATCCTGTGCAAGAAGAAATTCAATGTAGCCCTGAAGATAATCATCTGTCACCTCCGGCTGTTCCACCTCTACCTCGACTCCCTTATATTCACCAAGCGTTACATAATCCTTTGCCTGAAAATCAGAAAGATAAGTCAACTCCCCGTTTTTCCCTTCATCCGCTTCCTTGCCTGCACATGCTGCAAGAGAACCAACCATTACAAGTCCTAATATCACTGCCAAAATTTTCTTTTTCATAAACTCCCTTAATCTCCTTTAATTTTCCGCCCAAAAGAGCGTCTCTCTTTTTATATCATAAAACCCATTTTCGGAAAAGTATTTCAAATGCTTTTTAATGATTATTTCATAATTATATACCAATCCCGTTTTCAATTCAATGAAACCCCTTGCCTATTTTCTCCAAAAATGCTAAAATGAGTCTTGCATCGCCGTTAGATTTTAATAAATTTTTGAAGCGGCAGGGAGGTTTAAAGTGAGTAAATTAGCGATTGTTTTACTAATCATTCTGGCAGTCTTGGTAGTTGCCCTTGTTGTATTATATTTTCTTGGAAAAAGGGCTCAGAAACGCCAGGAAGAACAACAGGCGCAGATTGATGCAATGAAGCAGACTGTTTCTATGCTGATCATAGATAAGAAGCGTATGAAAATTAAGGACGCTGGGCTTCCACAAGCAGTAGTGGATCAGACTCCCAAGCTGATGAGAGGCACCAAGCTTCCCATTGTCAAAGCCAAGGTTGGTCCCCAGGTTATGTCCCTCGTGTGTGACGAGAAGATTTTTGACTCTGTACCTGTCAAGAAAGAAGTCAAAGCCGTTGTCAGTGGTATATATATCACAGATGTAAAGGGGCTTCATGGCAAGCCGTTACCAGCACCTGCCAAGAAAAAAGGCTTTTTCAAACGTGCAGTGGAAAAGGCACAGGAAAAAGCCGGCGCGAAACCCATTAAATAATTTACAATGTAAGAAAAGGATGTTCCCTACTAAACGGAACATCCTTTTTTAATCTTTAAAATTCAATTCCTTCCTCTCTGGAACGAATTTCCATTTTCATCCTGCAATCTGTGAGATGCTGATAATTGGCTTCCAGAGAATAATCCACCTCTACACGGATACATTCTTCACTTTCTTCTATTAAAACAGACTCTGTGTCTATTCCAATGATGATATTTCCGTAAGGAGTCATATAACTGGTAATGTTCTTTTTATTTTCTTCAAAGATCATATGAACATTAATCAGTCCTTTTTTGGTCACTTCCAGATAATTATCGCTGAATTTAATCCTGTTTTTCGTCTTTTCGGTAAACCCCTCTGTCATCTCTTCATAGAGTACATAATGACTTCCATTCTTCCGATAATAATCTGCCGCTGTAATTGTTTCAAGTTCCTGAGCCTCTTCATCGGTTTCCACCTGAAGCCCCTTTAAGAACAGAAAAACTTCTTTTGTCATGCTCTTGTCTTAATACTCCTCTATATTGATAATTTTGGCGGACAAAATTCCGTACTTGATAATGGAATTAGCAAAGCGTTTAAACTTTTCTGCACCATCACTTACATAAAAGCGATACTTGTTATCCCCAAGCTTTGGTTCTTCCTCATTCAATAATTCTTCCCTATCCAACAGCTCCTTTAATTCTCTGGCTGTCTCGTAAGCAGGGTTTACCAAAGTAACACCTTCCCCCATAATCTTACCCACTGTAGAACGGAGTAACGGATAATGGGTACATCCCAGAATCAAAGTGTCAATTCCAATATCAATTAATTCTGTCAGGTAGCGCTTTGCAATCTCATCCGTTACCGGATCCTGAAGAAGTCCTTCCTCCACAAGAGGCACAAACAATGGACACGCCTTTCCTACCACATTTGCATCCGCCTTAATTTCTTTTATGTAACGAGAATAAATATGGCTGTTTACCGTTCCTTCCGTAGCAATCACACCAATTTTTCCGTTTGAGGTAGTCTCTGCTGCCACTCTGGCGCCAGGCTTAACCACTCCTATCATGGGAATATCTGTTTCCTTTTCTATCTCATCTAAAGCATAGGCACTGGCTGTATTACAGGCAACTACAATTGCCTTTACTTCCTGGGTCTGTAAAAAACGGACAATCTGACGTGAATAACGGGTCACCGTCTCCTTTGACTTGCTTCCATATGGTACACGGGCAGTATCCCCAAAATAAACAATTTTTTCATTGGGAATCTGTCGCATAATCTCCCGGACTACTGTTAGTCCTCCTACCCCGGAGTCAAACACTCCAATGGGTGCACTTTTATTCATCATTTTCCAATTCCTTTTCTAAAGCTTCTATTTCCTTTACCTGACATACATATTCTGCAATCCTGCTTTTTATACGCAGCTTACCTATCTGAATCCCCTGCTCATCCATTAATGTCCTGCTGTATGCTTTTTCCTCTGCCTCAAATTTCTCCTCATAGACATCTTTTGTAAGGCATAAATCGGGATAAACAAATCCCCACCAGCCCAGCGTTCCAATTAATATGATGGCAGTTTCATATAATCTTTTCATACATTCACTCTTACCTTTCCATAAGTAGTTGTGCTGGTAAGAGTATTGCCATTTTACAGGCGCTTATTCAATCGGCTTTCGTTTTCTAGACGAATCTGTTTTATTACCGCTTTCTCCTGATTGTCAATATGAATTCGTGCTGCCCTTGCCGCACGCTCTTTATTACGTTCGGCAATGCTTTCATAGATTTCCCTATGCTCTGCCACCAGAGTATCATGCTGATTTTCCTCTTTAATGTAGACAAAGCGATATCGGTACATCTGCTCTGACAGATTATTTACCAGCTGCATAAGGCGCTGATTCCCCGTAGCTTCCACAATAATATCATGCAACGCAACGTCTGCCTTTGCAATGACTGAAGCATCCTTTCCCTTTGCGGCCTTTTCAAACTCCTGACAGGCATCCCAAAGTCGTCTGATATCTTCTTCACTGATTCTGTCACAGGCAAGCTCTACGCTCAAAGCATCCAGCGCACGTCTTACTTCCAGTACATCCTTTAAGCTTTTCTCTGTAATCCTTGCCACCTCTGCCCCACGCCTTGGGATCATCACCACAAGACCTTCCAGCTCAAGCTTTCGAATTGCTTCCCTGATAGGCGTTCTGCTTACCCCCAAACGATTTGCAAGATGTACTTCCATCAAACGCTCACCGGGCTTTAACTGACCTGTTAAAATTGCCTTTCGAAGAGTATTAAACACTACATCTCTCAGCGGCAGAAACTCATCCATATCTACCTGAAACTGATTATCCATTCTGCTGCCCCCTTCTCAACCTTCTCTTGCCTCTGCCTTCACATCATTCTCTACAAACTCTGTCACAAAAATCTGCTTTGCAAATCCCTGCTCTCTTAAACTTTCAGAACACCTCTCTGCAGCTTCCTTGTCTTCAAAAATCCCAAATACGGTTGGACCACTGCCACTCATCAGCGCATTTTCTGCGCCCCCCATTAACATTTCTCCCTTGATTCTGTCAATAATGGGATATTCTCTGACCGTCACCGTCTCAAGTACATTTCCCATCCTGTCTGTAATCCCTTTCAAATCCCCCTTGGTCAGGGCATCTACCATTCCATCAATATCAGGATGCTCTTTGAGCGTATCTGCATGAAGATTTTCATATACAAACTTTGTGGATACATTAATATCCGGCTTGGCAATCAGAAGATATGCTTTAGGTGGTGCCGGAATGGGCGTCAGGATTTCACCTATCCCCTCAGAAAGCGCCGTTCCTCCCATAATACAGTAGGGCACGTCTGCTCCGATTTTTACCCCCAGCTCTTTCATCTCCTGAAGACTCATTCCAAGTTGGAATAACTCATTCAATCCATGAAATACTGCTGCCGCATCCGTACTTCCTCCTGCCATTCCTGCTGCAATTGGTATATTTTTGTTGAGTGTAATTTCCACGCCACTCCTGATATCGTATGCATCCATAATCAGCTTCGCCGCCTTATAAATCAGATTATCCTGATCACATGGAAGCTCCGCATGATCTAGGGAAATAAAAATTCCACTCTTTTCACTTTTTTTGAAGGACAGTACATCATAGATTCCAACTGACTGCATAATCATTTTCACTTCATGATATCCATCAGGACGTCTTCTGATTACATCCAACCCCAAATTAATCTTAGCATATGCTTTTCGCATAACACAGTCCATCTCTTGATACCCCCATATCATTCGAAATCCATTGCATGATATTCTCATGTTGTATACATTATACATAGATTGTATTTATTATAGAACAATCCAGGATGATACGTCAATTATTATATTCCCTCTAATC
>CAMBLS010000042.1 GCA_945868485.1 uncultured Lachnospiraceae bacterium
ACATATTTCGGATATTTATGTTCCGTTAAGGAGCAGAACGGTGCAGCTATGTCCCTCGGACGTACTTCCACCTTCCTTGACATTTATGCAGAAAGAGACTTAAAGAACGGTACATTTACCGAACAGGAAATTCAGGAGTTTGTTGACCACTTCATCATGAAGCTGCGTTGCGTAAAATTTGCTCGTACACCTGAATACAACCAGATTTTCGCTGGCGACCCTGTATGGGTAACAGAATCTCTTGGTGGTGTTGGCGTTGATGGACGTCCTTTGGTTACAAAGATGAGCTTCCGTTATCTCCATACATTAACCAACTTAGGACCCAGCCCTGAACCCAACTTAACAGTTCTTTGGTCCACAAGACTTCCTGAAAACTGGAAGAAATACTGTGCAAAGATGTCCATCCAGACCTCTTCTATCCAGTATGAAAACGATGACCTTATGAGAGTAACACACGGAGATGACTACGGTATTGCATGTTGTGTATCTTCCATGGTTATTGGTAAGGAAATGCAGTTCTTCGGAGCTAGAGCAAACGTTGCAAAATGCTTGCTGTATGCATTAAACGGTGGTGTTGATGAAGTTACCAAGAAACAGGTTGGTCCTAAGTATCGTCCTGTTGAAGGTGATGTTCTTGACTATGATGATGTTATGAGCAAATTCATTGATATGCTTGAATGGCAGGCAGATGTATATGTAAATACTCTGAACATTATCCACTATATGCATGACAAATACTGCTATGAAAGAGCTGAAATGGCACTTCATGACAGAGATGTTAAGCGTTACTTCGCAACAGGTGTTGCTGGTCTTTCCATCGTTGCTGACTCCTTATCAGCAATCAAGTATGCTAAGGTAGAAGTAATCAGAGATGAAGACGGCATTATCGTTGACTTCAAGACAACTGGTGACTTCCCTAAATATGGTAATGATGATGACCGTGTAGACAGCATTGCTCAGGAAGTTGTTCACAAGTTCATGACTGCTATCAGAAGACATCATACTTACAGAAATGGTGTTCCTACAACATCCATTCTTACCATTACTTCTAACGTAACTTATGGTAAGGCAACCGGTAACACACCTGACGGACGTAAGAAAGGTCAGCCTTTCGCTCCCGGTGCTAACCCGATGCACGGACGTGATACTCATGGTGCAGTAGCATCCTTATCTTCCGTATCCAAGCTTCCTTTCAATGATGCACAGGATGGTATTTCCAATACCTTCACCATCATCCCTGGAGCTCTTGGTAAAGAAGATCAGGTATTTGCCGGTGACATCGAAATCGATTTGAACAAATAATTAATCAATTATCCTATTTCAGGAGGTACAATGCAATGGACGAGAAAAAAATGATTGACGATCTTGTAAAAATGCTGGATTCTGGCATGGCAATGGGTGTCGGTCACGTAAATGTGGATACCAATGAAGAAGAAAAGTCAAAGAGCGTTCAAACCATGGGATGCACGGATTGCTCCAGAACTCCTCTGGCATGCAGCGTACCTACCCTGGAAGACGGTTTAGACGATTTTCATTAATTTTATAAGGAGGTAACTTACCATGGCAGCTAGTTCAGCACAGGTAGATAACTTAGTATCATTATTAGATGGTTACGCAACCAAAGGCGGACATCATCTTAATGTAAACGTATTAAACAGAGATACATTATTAGATGCACAGAAGCACCCCGAGAATTATCCTCAGCTTACAATCCGTGTTTCCGGATACGCAGTTAACTTCATCAAATTAACTCCCGAACAGCAGGCTGACGTTATTTCTCGTACATTCCACGAATCCATCTAATAAGATTCTTAAAATGTATGCTAAAACCTCCGGTAATTATACCGGAGGTTTTTATTTGAAACATTTGAAATTACATGGTTTTTCACTAGAATTCTGTTATACTATATAAAGAATAAAGAAGGGAGATATAATTATGCAAGGAAGAATTCATTCATTGGAAAGCTTTGGCACCGTTGATGGTCCCGGCACACGTTTTGTTGTATTTGTTCAGGGATGCCCCATGCGCTGTGCATACTGCCACAATCCTGACACCTGGGCTATGACTGGCGGCACTATGATGGACCCCGAAGAGATCTATGAACAGTTCCAAAGAAATAAAGACTTTTATAAAAATGGCGGTATTACTGTAACAGGTGGAGAGCCTCTGATGCAGGTAGATTTCTTGATTGATCTTTTTACGTTAGCCAAAAAGGATAATGTTCATACCTGCATTGATTCCTCCGGTATTGCTTTTAAGCCTGACAATAAGCCCTTTATTGAAAAACTGGATAAGCTGATGGCGCTCACCGATCTGGTTATGCTGGATATCAAGCATATTGATCCAGAGAAGCACAAGGAGCTTACTTCTCAGCCCAATGACGGTATTTTGGCGTTTGCTTCATACCTGAACGAAAAACACGTTGATATGTGGATCCGCCATGTAGTAGTTCCCGGCATTACTGATGATGATAAATACTTATTCCAGTTGGGTTATTTTATTGGACAATTCAGTAATTTAAAAGCACTGGATGTACTTCCTTATCACACCATGGGAAAATCCAAATATGAAAAACTGGGAATTCCATATAAGTTAGCCGATGTTCCACCCATGGATAAAGACAAGGTTGTAGCGAAAAAGGAAATCATCTTAAACGGCATCCGCGCCCGCAGAGAAGAAATGGAAAAACATTAAATATAATCATAACGAAACTATGCAGGGGGAACTAAAGATGAAACGAGTATTATGTACTCTTCTTGTATGTTGCTTACTGTTATCCGGATGTGGAAAACAGAAGGAAAACCAGTTAATCAGCAAAGAATACTCACAGCAGGAGCAGTTAGATGCGGAGAGCTATGTAATTGGTATGGAATATTACGCCAGTGCCAAATATAATGAGGCAATTATATCCTTTTTAAAGGTATCAGATGAATCTACCTTGAAATCTGCTGCCATGGTGGGACTTGCCGAATGTAGAATTGCGCTTGGTGATACTGAAACAGCCCAAAAAGAACTGGCAGAATACCTGCAAAAGGTTAATGGTTCCGGCATTTATAGCTGCTGCTGTGGCACTATTCCAGAAAATGTAGGAGAACTGGGTGCACAAAAGGTTACAGAATATTACAATCAGGTAGACCGTTATTCCAGTACCGAGGATATGCTTCAGGTTTATCTGCTTCTCAGCCGTATCTATGAAACCAGAGGCGAATTTGACCATGCTCTGGAAACGCTAGAAATGGCATCCCGTTTTTTCGAAACTCCTGTAATCGAAAACGCAATTACTCGTGTTAAAATGCAGGTGGAAAATTATGGAAAGTTGAACTCTGCACAATGGATGGAACAACAAATTGCCCAGGGAAAAGATGAATTTCTGGAATCTGATGCCTATTTAAGAGACTCCGAAGCTAATGAAGATACCAAAACGGAAACAGAAACCACTACTCCTGTCAGTCTGGATCCCACTGAAATATCCGTGGAAACATTAGAGCAGCTTTTCACCGCTTTAAAAGCTGCTGATTTCAAAGATGCACATGCCTTAATTTCCGATGGAAGCCTTAATGCTGTTGCAAACTCACCATCCGGTGTTTACTATACACCTGGCGCAGGGGAACCGCTTCCCGGTATAAAAGACGGAGAAGGTATTTTAGTCAAAATGGAAAACACAGCGGGCTCTCTTCTGTATTCAGCCTTCTATTCTCAATGGAAAAACGGAGACAAGGACGGCGTCTTTCATGGTATTACAGGGACACCGGGTACCTACTTTACTGCCTGTGAAACCTCTGTCAAGGGTAATGAACTAAATGGCGAATACAAATACATAAAATTTGTATCAGGCGCTGATCCAGAAATTATGTACCGCGCTGAAGGAACAGTTACTGCCAACAGTATGAGTGGTCCAACCCAGTATTGGTGGGAATATGCATGTAGTGATCCTACTGAAATTGTTTTGTTTGATGGCTATTTTGCTGACGCTGAAAACGTCATTCCTATGGACCCCCAAATCTACGGAATGAGTGGCTATATGGTCACCATCGCTAATGGTGCCGGAATTCCCCTTAACAAAAACGAACTGCTTACCTGGAGCCCCGGACAGGCAGGATATGTAGCACAGGACATCAACAATGCTTATAAAGAAGTTGCTCCCATGGCAACCGAAGAAAAGGTCAACAACCAAAGACCAGAATATGCATATGAGATACCTCTGCAGTACGCAAAGGAATTAGAGCAGCGATATTATTACGAGGATTACAATGTACTCTTTAGAATAAATGATTTAGATCAGGTAAAAGTAGGTCAGGAAGCCAATGTTTACTGGAGAGAATATTTTGATGAAAGCTTTACACCGGAAGATTTTGTTGTAACCACCAATGACGAATCCATGCTGAAGGTCATTACTGAAAATCAGCATTTATCAGATGACTCCTATTCCTGCAAGGTGCTTGCCCAAGGTGAAAAGAGCGGAACTGTGGAAGTCACTGTGTCAATTCCGAAGAAAAATATCTCCGTAAGCACCACAGTAAATATCCTGATTCCACACAATGTAGAATTGGCAGATGGAAGAACCGATGTGGTCTGGGGATACTGGAGCAATGAGGTTGCCGAAGAAATTGTTCTTTACCTAAATCAATATCGCATGGAGCACGGCAAGGAACGATTAGAAACCCATGAAGATACACAGGATTTCTCTGCAACAAGAGCTATGGAATCAGCATGGTATATGGACAGCCAGCGTGTTTATAATATGATGAATTCAGTTGCAAATGCTCCATTCCTTGATTGGGACATTGCTGAGGCAGAAGAAGAAAGAGCACACTTAAGAGAAGATACCGGTTTAAGCATTCTTTCAACGGATGAGCTTCACGACTATATGGGTGATTTCTTTGCTTATGCAGAAGAACAGAAAAAGCTTGCTGCTCATATCAGACCAAACAAAGAGCCTTTTGAAGGCGGCGAAAACATTTTAGGCTGGTCCAACCGTGGTTCAGAATCAGCCGGATATGATGCTGTATATTTCGGGTGGCACAACTCTGCAGGGCATAGAGCAAACATGTTAGGAGATTACAAATCCGTTTCTGCCGGATGCTTTGTTACAGACAACGATGCCTGGTTTTTTGTTACGAACTTCTACAATGAATAGGAATTATTAACAATTTAAAATTTCACGTATTTTGACTTGTATTCACTATGAGTTTATATTAAAATAGACTAAGAGTGATTGATAAATTAATATCAATTAAGATATATATTCAAGGAGGATTTAAGTTATGGCATATGTAATTAGTGACGCTTGTATTTCTTGTGGTGCTTGTGCTGGACAGTGTCCTGTAGGCGCTATCAGCGAAGGTGATGGTAAGTTTGAAATCGATCCTAATACCTGCATCAGCTGTGGTTCTTGCGCTGGCGGATGCCCTGTAGGCGCTATTTCCGAAGAATAAGATAAGAATAAGTTAAGGAGTTGTGCACAACGCACAACTCCTTTCTATTTCTCTTTGCTCTTCTTTAAAAACCCTTTCGCAAGTCCTTTTCCTTTTCTATCGGCATTCTTTTTTCCACCACGCATTCTCAATAATTCATCAATCTGGCGATAATGCTCTTCCTGCCTGCCAATGCGTTCTTCTTCTCTGGCATCTTCCTTTTCCTCCTGCAGTCTGAACTGATAGTCCAGTTCTTTTAACAGACTTTCCTTAATCTCTCGGCAAAGATCCTGATTACTGCTTTGTACTGCTTCCATAATCATATCTCTTAGAAGCCGCTGAAGCCTTAAATTCTTCTGTTCACGGCTCTCCTCCTGTACCGCCACTGGATGATCATTCACAGGAAGGAACTCTCCCTTCTTTACCATTACCACATGGCGCTTTCCAATATCAGAATCCGGCTCTTCTGCCGTCTGTGGTGTCAGCATCGTCTGTAATCCTCCATTTTTTAACATGTGACGAATCGCTTTAAGCTGTAGTCCCTGTTCCTTCAATTCCTTAATTTTTTTAAATTGTCCAATATCCTCTTCTGTATAATAGCGATGCCCCATCTCATTGCGCTTAGCGGGCATCTCTAACTCCTCCTCCCAGTATCTGAGCACATGAGACTCTACCTGTACCTGCTTTGCTGCATCTGAAATCATATAAATTTTCTCTGCCTGCTTCATAATTCTTAGTCTCCTTCATTAAATATAATAGTTTTAAAAAAGAGGACCTGCCATTTAGGCTTGTCCTCTTTCGTAAAATTATTTCTGCAAATTTGCAAACTTTGTATAATCCGGCAGCCAAACCAGCTCCACAGTCCCAATCGGACCATTTCTCTGCTTGGCTATAATAATCTCTGCAATTCCTTTTTTTTCAGTGTCTTTATTGTAATAATCATCACGATAAATAAACATTACCACGTCCGCATCCTGCTCGATGGCTCCTGATTCACGAAGGTCTGAGAGCATGGGTCTGTGATCAGGACGTTGCTCCACCGCACGACTCAACTGCGACAATGCCACTACCGGAACATTCAGCTCTCTTGCAAGAGCCTTCAAAGATCGCGAAATATCAGAAATCTCCTGCTGACGTGAATCAGAACCACGCCCGCTTCCCGACATCAACTGTAAATAGTCAATTATGATAATCTTTAGATCATGTTCCAATTTATATTTTCTGCACTTGGAGCGAAGTTCAGAAATACTGATACCCGGTGTGTCATCTATAATCAGATTGGATTTTCCAATCACACCTGCACTTTCAATCAGCTTTTCCCATTCTGCATCAGACAAATTTCCTGTACGAAGATGCTGAGAGTCTACCCTGGACTCCAAAGAAAAAAGACGATTCACAAGCTGTTCTTTACTCATTTCCAGACTGAAGATGGCTACCGTCTGATTCAGCTTAAAAGCCACATGCTGGGCAATGTTAAGTACAAAGGCTGTTTTTCCCATAGAAGGTCTCGCCGCCACCAGAATAAGGTCAGAAGGCTGCATTCCTGCAGTCCTGTAATCCAAGTCGATGAATCCTGTAGCAATACCGGTTACGTTTCCATTATTTTTGGATGCCTTTTCAATCTTGTCCATGGCATTCATTACCACCTGCCTAATGGGAACGAACTCTCCGGTATTTCTCTTCTGCACCAACTCAAAAACCCGCTTCTCAGTATCTTCTAAAATTACCTCCAGATTCTCTTTACCTGTATAACAGGTATTGGCAATTTCCTCATTAAGACGTATCAGCTTGCGAAGAGTTGCCTTCTCTGCCACAATATTTGCATAATATTTAATATTCGCCGAGGTGGGCACTGCTGTGATCAAATCTCTGATAAACTCAAGGCTGCTGACCTCCGGAGGTACATCTTTCTCCCGAAGCCTGTCCTGCAGCGTTACCAGATCCACTGGTTTACCTTCATCATTCAGTTCCACCATGGTGTCAAACAGCACCCCATACTGCTTGCCATAAAAATCATCACCACATATGATTTCCGATGCTACGGTAATTGCCTCCCTGTCCATAATCATGGAACCAATTACCGACTGCTCAGCCTCTATACTATGCGGCAATACACGCTTTAAAAGCGCTTCCTCTGTTGCTGCCATTGATTATCTAACCTTTCATCTGCGTTACTTTTACTTTCAGCTTCCCTGTCACACTGGGATGAAGTTTTACACTGACCTCGTACACACCGAAATTCTTGATTGCTTCCGGAAGAACAATCTTCTTCTTATCAATTTCCTTACCACACTGTTCCTTGTATGCTGCTGCTATTTCCTTAGTTGAAACAGAACCAAAGGTTTTTCCACCTTCGCCTCCCTTAATGGATAAAACTACTTCATCCTCTTCCATTCCCTTTGCAAAGGCCTTAGCTGCATCCAGCTGTTCCTTTGCAACCTTTTCATCATTTGCCTTCTTCAGCTTTAAATCATTCATATTCTTGCTGTTTGCTTCCACGCCCAGCTTTTTCGGCAAAACATAGTTTCTTGCATATCCATCATTCACATTTACAATTTCGCCCTTTTTGCCAAGGCTTTTTACATCTTCCAATAAAATTACTTTCATCTATCTAACCTCCACTTTCGTATGATTATTCTGCAACTAAATCGCCCTCTGCTATCATCTTATCCAACGTTCCCTTCAAAATTCCGATTCCTTCCGGAACAGAGATTCCATTTAGCTGACATCCGGCAGTGCTCAAATGTCCACCGCCTCCCATTTTTTCCATGATAATCTGAACGTTAATTTCATCAATAGAACGGGCACTTACAAATATCTGGTTCTGGTATTCCGTCAGCACAAAGCTTGCCTTCACGCCTTTAATATTGAGCAGCTCATTTGCTGCCTGCGCACCTACGATGGTAGGACTTTCTATATCTTCACTGGTACAGGTAGAAATGGCAAAGACATTTCTGTAAATCTCTGCCTGACTGACTGCATCAGCCTTTGCCTTGTACTCAGTAGCATTTTCACGAAATAGCTTGCGCACTCTTGTTACATCTGCACCGTTCCTTCTCAGAAAAGCTGCTGCCTCAAAGGTTCTAACACCTGTTTTGGTCATAAAATTGTTGGTATCAATCATAATACCCGAATACATACAATCCGCTTCCTCTGCCGTGATGCGAATGTTATCTCCCGTGTACTGCAAAATTTCAGAAACCATTTCACAGGTGGATGAAGCATATGCCTCCACATAAGAAAGCGTTGCATTCTCAATAACTTCTGTCCCCTGCCTGTGATGATCCAAAACTACAATGGACTTACACATACGCAACAATTCCGGGCACTCTGTAATACTTGGCTTATTCACATCTACAACCACCAGCACTGTATTGCTTCCTGCAAGCTCAATTGCCTGCTGACTGTTCACAATCATGTCTTCCTCATACTCCTCATGATTCTTAAACAAGTCAACCATGGGCTTTAAGGATGTACTCACATCGTTCAATACGATATAGGCACTCTTTTCCAATGCTTCCGCAATCCGATAAATACCGACTGCAGCTCCGAAACTGTCCACGTCCGCCAACCTGTGCCCCATAATGAGAACACGTTCCTTACCGGAAATAATTTCACGCAAGGCCTGCGCTTTGACTCTTGCCTTTACCCTGGTATTCTTTTCAACCTGCTGGCTCTTTCCTCCAAAATATGTAATGTTACCCGGTGTCTTAACCACTGCCTGGTCACCACCTCGTCCAAGTGCCAGTTCAATGGCATTGCGAGCAAACTCATAATTCTGTGCATAGCTGAGACCGTCTAATCCCAACCCAATACTAACTGTGACTGCCATCTCATTTCCGATATTGACAGTCTTTACCTCATCCAAAATATCAAATTTATTTTCTTTAAGAAGCTCCGTTGCCTTCTTACGAAGGATAATCATATATTTGTCCTTCTCTATTTTTTTACAGATACCATCCAACGCAGCAATATACTTATTGACCTTTCTGTCAATCAACGCAATCAAAAGGGAACGTCTTACCTCTTCGACGCTCTCTAATGCCTCATCATAATTATCAAGGTAAATCATGCCAACAGCAAGACTCTGATCATCTACCTCCTTAAGGGCTATCCGCAATGCCGTCTCGTCAAACAGGTAGAATGCAATCAAATACCCTCTATAGTTTTCTGCCTCTACGATGTCACTGTTCTCCAATGCCTCTCGCATGGATATTTTACGCATTTTGACCACATAATTACTATTTTCAAAAAGAATATCTGTCTCTGTAAACTCTTCTTTATCAGGGAACTTTTCTCTGGTAATAGACGGGAACAAGGATGTAATAGATTTACGGTATCCCTTTTCTTTATGTACAACCCTTTCAAATGCTTCATTGGTCCAGATAATACGCCCATCTTCATCCAATATCGCATATGGAAGCTCTAATTCCCGAAGCAATACTTTCTGTATCTGTCCATATTGAGTTGCAAAGCTGACCAACTCATTCATAATGATTGGTTTATTATAGAATTGTAATGATAAGACTACCGCAAAGTAGAGAAGCGAAAAACAAGTCACAATCAGACCTGCCGATACATTGATCAGATATACCACCAGGTTGACTATCACCAACAAAAGTCCTAAATATAAAGAAGTCTGTACATATCTTTTCAGCCTTCCCTTTAGTTTAATTTTATTCTTAAATGGAGACATCTCAAAAAGTACCCTCTTTTAATCAATGTTAAAATTTAAAATATACCTATTAAGTATATCATTTTTTTTGAAAAGTTTCCACATGATTATTCAGAAGGTTTTAGACACTTTTTTACCTTTTACGCATTATGCGGTTACTCTTTCCTGCGATTTTTCCCGAGATTGCTCCACTATTTCCTCAGCAATATTGATACAGCTGTTTCCGATCCTTTCAAGATCCTGCAAAGCAGCCACAAAGACACCTGTCATTTCAGGCTTGCAGCTGTTCTTTTTAATACGCTTTACATGATTTTTCCTGCATTTTCGTTCCATATTTTTCAGTTTGTCCGCATCCTCTAAAACCTCCAGTGCAAGTGCTTTATCTGTATTTGTAAAGGAAACACTTGTTTTTTGAAGCATATCCGACACAAATATAAAACACTTCTCCAGTTCTTCAATTGCCGCCTCTGAAAAATGATATTCATTAAAAATTTTCTCACCTGAAATATGGGAAAGGTCTATACAACGGTCACATATTTTATCAATATCATTTACCACATACAAAAGCTCTGCCGCCTCCGTCGACTGTTCTTCTGTGAGTCCACCGCTGGCAAACAGCGCAGACATATATTGTGCAATTTCCTGGCTAATTGCATCCATCCTTTTGGTCTTTTGATCCACTTCCTTCAAAATTTCTGTGCTGTTCTTTACAAAACAGGTTTTCACCTGATCCATAAGCCCTTGCAGGCTCTCAAACACTGCCAACACCTCCTGTCTCGCCAAATGAAGTGCTACTACAGGTTGAGAAATCACTCTGCTGTCAATAAACTTAAGGCTTTCCTCTTGTGACTGAACCTCATCACCTTTTACAAGAAAAGTCACAATTTTTACCATAATCGGCAACAATGGAAGCCAAATTAATGTGTTAATTAAATTGAAGGAGAAATGTGCGTTTGCAATCTGTCTGGAAATCACATCTATTTCATTTCCTTTAGGGGAAATGAGCTGCACAAATCTTGCAAACAACGGAATGATCCATATGAATATAAGACTGCCTGTTATATTGAAAACACTATGTGCCACTGCAGTCCTCTTGGCATTTTTAGACTGACCGACACTTGCCAGAAGTGCAGTAATTGTTGTACCGATATTGTCACCTAAAAGAATAGGAATTGCACCTGCCAGACCAATGACACTGCTCACACCATCTGCCCCAGGCTGAGATGCAAAGCTCTGTAGCACAGCAATGGTAGCACTACTACTTTGTACAACCACTGTCATAACTGTACCTAAGAGCAATCCTAAAATAGGAATATTAGAAACCTTTTCCATTAAAATAACAAAAACAGGACTATTTGCAAGGGGTTTCATAACCGAACTCATGGTTTCTATTCCCACAAACAAAAGACCAAATGCAAAGATAGTTTGTCCAACGCTTTTGACTTTTTCCTTTTTAGAAAGAAAAAATATTGCAAATCCGATAAAGATAATCATCCATATGTAATCACTTATTTTAAATGCCATTAACTGTGCTGTCATGGTAGTACCAATATTGGCACCCAAAATAACCGAAATTGCTTGTGGAAGACTCATTAGTCCTGCACTGACAAAGCCAATCACCATAACGGTTGTTGCACTACTGCTCTGCAACACAGCCGTTACTAGAGCTCCTGCCAATACACCCATAACGGGATTTTTGGTAAGCACACCGAGAATGGTTTTCATCTTTTCTCCGGCTGCCTTCTGCAGACATTCACTCATCATATTCATGCCAAAAATAAATACTGCCAATCCTCCAAGTAATCCAAACGCTGTCTGAAATATGTCATGTGTACTCATATTTCGCTTCCTCCACATTGTTTTTACCTACATTTCTCTCCAATTTTATTTTAAGTAATACAATGTAAAATCTGATAGCAGCATTATGTAAAATTTATGTAAAATGCATAATAGCTTGCATCTTTAACCATAGGTATCTTTACCTTTAAAAAGATTTTCTTGACATCATACCATTTTCTGATATACTCTAAATTATTTAAGTTAGGAATTTACGTTATGAAAATCGCAATTTGTGAAGACAACACTACACAACAGAATATTCTCGCGACTGCTTTAGATTCTTATTGTACCCCGACCGGTGAACAGGTTCAGTATGATATTTACCACAACGGTCTGGATTTAGTGGCATCTATGAACACCCATCTATGATGTTTTACTCCTAGATATCCTGATGCCAGGATTTACTGGAATCGAGGCTGCCAAGGAAATCAGGCAATCTAACGAAAAAATTCCTATTATTTTTCTTACTTCCAGCCAGGAATTTGCAGTAGAAAGCTACCGAATAAATGCTTTTGATTACTTAATAAAACCTGTTAATCAAAACGCATTATTCGAGACATTAGATAGAGTCTATTTCATGACAGCAACTGCTTTGGAAAATTCCATTATGCTTCAAACAGCGAAAACAATTTACGTTCTTTCCCTGTCACAGATTGAATTTGTGGAGGTTAATAATCGAACTTTGTATTTCCATCTGATTGATGAAACGGTCAAATCCATATCAGGACGTCTTTCAGATTATGAAGATATGTTACTTAAATATCCGGAATTTCTTAAGGTTCATCGTTCTTATATCATCAATATGAATTTCATGAAATCTATGAATCAAAAGAGTTTTATTACCCTTACAGGAAAGGAAGTTCCTATTTCAAGGAACTTGTCACCTACCATAAAAAATTGCTATGTAGAATATCTTTACTCAGCCATAAGAAAAGAAGACAAATCATAATGGTATTGTCACCATCAAAGAAAACTTCCCCTTTTTCGGCTGAAATATAGCCATACCATGATGCTCATTGGTAATTGCCATAATACTTCGTGTGCCATATCCATGCTCTGCCTTCTCTGCCTTTGGTCCATTGCCTGTTATCTGAATCTGATCATCACAGGAATTATCTACAGAAAAAAGCAATTTCCCCTTAAACGTACATAGTCTTACATCCACGAATCGTTCTTCCTCAGGTAGATTTTCCACTGCATGAAAAGCATTTTCTAAAGCATTTGACACCAAAGCACATAACTCAGATTTAGAAATAGGGATTTGATCCGGCAATTCAATTTTGAAACAATATTTGGCATTCATTTTTTCTGCTTTACCTGCAAAATGCGAAAGAATCAAGTTCAGCATCTCCATCTCACAGAATCTGCGTGGTGTAAATTCATCGATTCTCTCTATATTTTCCTGAATATATTCCCGAGCCTCCTGAACATGGTTCTCTTCAATCAAATGAAGAATTAAAGCCAAATGATGCCTCATATCGTGTCTATGAATTCGTGCTATTTTTGATAATTCTCTTAAACTATCAGTCTGTGTTTCTACAATGTATAATTCATTTTGAAGTATGCTTCTTTCTTCCATCACTTCCATTTTTCGTTTCTGTTCATAACTGAACACCACTGCAAAAACAAGATATGCCGCACAAATTACAGAAGGCATAAACTGTGCCACAAGATAGTTTCCTGTATACAATATCTCTGTCCACACAGTTGTAAAATAATCAAAAAAATAGTATGTAAAAGGCACAATTCCCATAACTATGGTTGCGAGTTTCGATACTTGCAGCAGTTCATGTATTGGAGTTGCGGCATATTTTTCAATAACCCAGAATGTAACCAATACCATAACAATGTATACGAGAAACTCTCCTATACGACTATAGTATATGCTATACATAGCCCATCTTGATATCCACGCTGGAATTTGGCAGCACATATAAGCCAAAAGTGTACAAATTGCCGCATCCATTGCAGTACATTGAAAACAAAGCACAAGTGCACCAATCAGTACTATATGCGTATGAATTGGATAGGATTTCAGAACTGCATCCAATCCAAAGGATGCAAAGAAAACACCTTGTAAAAGCAATAACATACATGTTATACCTGCAAGTTTAGCCATATTCTTTTTCTGTAATACTCCTGCAAATGAGGCAGTTATAGCGACGCCAAAAAGCAGCGTTACGATATAGCGTATCATCATGATATCAATCCGGGTCATAGTTCATTTTCCTTTTATTCTAAAAAGTCTAAACCGAAGTTTAGACTTTTCCATGTTCCTTAAAAACTACTGAATATATGAAACAGCAGCACCCATATATGCGATAGTCTCTTCTTCAGAAAGGTACTGACCTTCCATAATTAATGAGAAGTCAGCGTTTGAAACTGCTACTGAACCATCATCACCTTCTGCAAAAACAATGGTGCATTCCGTTTCTGTGTAAACATCAATAATATCAAATACTGTCCAATCAACACCATTTTCTTTATCAGGTACAGTTGTCACGCTGTCACCATCATACGCACCACAAATGAGATCACCGGATTCATCTGCTGCAACCAGCATTAAAGAAATATATGTATTATCGTCTGGATCACGGAAAAGAGTAATCACATACTCTGTATTGTTATCGTCAACAGCATAAATACCTGCGTCAACTAAATCAGTTGTTACATCAAGAATGGTAAAATCAGCTACCTCTTCTACAATTGCCTCATCTGTTTCTTCTACGGTCGTTTCCTCTACGGCAACCTCTTTCTCTTCAACAACCGGTGTAGCAGCTGGCTCGGAAGATCCCCCACATGCAACGAGTGAAAGTGCAACCATTGATGCCATAAAGACACTAATTACTTTCTTCTTCATATTTATTCCTCCTTAGAATTTAAATGATGGATTTACCATACTCCACTAGAGAAATAATATCGTTTTTTTGCATGAAATGTCGAATTTTGGACATGAAATGTATTAATGATCTAAAAAAAGAAAAGGACATTTTCTAAAATAAACTTCTAGAAAATGTCCCTTGTAACCATACATTTAATCCTGAACGTAAGGCATCAATGCAACGTGACGAGCTCTCTTAATTGCAACAGTAAGCGCTCTCTGATGCTTTGCACAGTTTCCTGTAATTCTTCTAGGAAGAATTTTTCCTCTTTCGGATACATATCTCTTTAACTTATTTACGTCTTTGTAATCAATTACGTTATCTTTTCCACAGAATACACAAACTTTTTTTCTTCTGCGCATTCCGCCTTTTTTTCTCATGGGAGAATCAGACTTCTCTGCTTTATTAAATGCCATGATAATTGCCTCCTATCTAAATTGTACTATACATCTTAGTTAAACGGCAGTTCTTCGTCTATTCCATCCGGAATATTCATAAAACCGTCGCCTGCTCCTGAAGATTCATGA
>CAMBLS010000043.1 GCA_945868485.1 uncultured Lachnospiraceae bacterium
CGGAAGGAACTTGAGGATTCCAAAACAGAACTGCTCAACAGTCAGAAGGAACTGGATGATTCCAAAAAAGAAATTGAAGACGGAAAGGCAGAAATCGCATCCAATAAGTCCAAGCTGGAAGAGGGAAAGACGGAGCTGGCAAATAAAAAAGAAAGCACAACCAAACAGCTTGCAGAGGCAGAGACACAAATTTTGACTAAAAAGGCATATATTGAAGCGGTAAAGGTGCATTTGAGTTCAGAAATCACTACACTGACAACAACTAATGAGGCATATAGGAAGGCGTTAGAACAGGCGCAAGCAGGATATACGGCAGTAGACAATGGGTTAAATGCGCTTCTTACTCTACAGACTACTATAACAAATATTGATACGGTTCTTGCATTGATTCCTGACGATTCAAACCCTTTTTCTACAGATACATGGAATGATGAGCAAAGGGCGATGTTTGACCAGATTCAGGGTGTGAGCCAACTACAAATTGGCGGAAACAATGGGGAAGTACGTGAAAAGTTAGGTTATGTGAAAGAAACGTTGACAGCAAATTTTGCATCACAAGGTGGGCAAAATGGAATTACAGAGTTACAAATTCAAAGAGCGGAATTACAAAATAATATTGATACATTAAATGGAAATATCAATGCTAACAAAGTAGCTATTGATAAGATGCAGTCAGAACTTTCAGAGATTAATGCAAATATATCACAATTGGACAGTGCCCTTGACAAGGTTTATCAGGGAAATCTGACTGCTGCCATTGAACTTGCCAATGCTCAGACTACCATCAATTTAAGTGAGCTTCAGATCAATACAGCGGAATCCCAGCTGAAAGCAGGCGAAGAACAGCTAAAGACCGGTCAGGAGCAGATTGATGCCGGATGGGACCAGATTACATCAGGCGAGGAGCAGTTAAACGACAGCGCCAAGCAGCTTGCAGATGCCCTGCAGCAGATTCTTGACGGTGAGGAGCAGCTGGAAGAAAACAGGCAGAATGCATACGACAAGGCTGATATGAACGGTATTCTTACAGTAGAAACTGTGGAGTCACTTTTGAAGGCACAGAATTTCTCCATGCCTGCCGGGTATGTGACTGAGGAGGGAATCTCTTATCTGATTCGTGTAGGAGATAAACCGAAAAGCATAGATGAATTGAAGAAAATGCCGCTGCTCAATCTGGAAATGGACGGAGTGGATGTGATTACCTTAGGGGATGTAGCAGATGTATTTATGACAGATAATTCTGCAGATATCTACGCCAATGTCAATGGTGCACCGGGTATTATGGTGACAATCCAGAAGCAGACCGGATATTCTACAGGAGATGTTTCAGATAAAATTCTTAATAAATTCGATGAGTTGATGGAAGAAAACGAAGATTTGATGCTGATTACGCTTATGGATCAGGGGGTTTATATTGACCTGGTAATGGATTCCATCATTAACAATATTTTGTTTGGTGCAGTCCTTGCTATTATCATTTTGATTATCTTCCTGAAGGATTTGCGACCTACAGCGGTCATTGCTTGTTCCATTCCCATCAGCTTGATTACTGCTATTGTGTGTATGTACTTCAGTGGGGTGACCTTAAACGTAATTTCATTATCTGGTCTGGCATTGGGAATCGGTATGCTGGTGGATAACTCCATTGTAGTAATTGAAAACATCTACCGTTTGCGACGGGAAGGATATTCAGCAAGGGAGGCAGCAGTTAAAGGCGCAGGAGAGGTGGCAGGCGCAATCATGGCATCTACCCTGACTACGGTATGCGTATTCTTACCGATTGTGTTTACAGAAGGAATTACCCGACAGCTCTTTGTAGATATGGGCCTTACTATCGCATACTCTCTGCTGGCAAGTCTGATAGTTGCGCTTACAGTGGTTCCTGCAATGGCGTCTAAAACGTTGATTAAGACAAAAGAAACTACAGACGGAAAAGTATTTACGAGCTTATCCCGGATTTATGAAAAGGGCTTAAATCTGGCGCTTAGATTTAAGCCGGTAGTTTTGGTTCTGGTAGTAATTTTGCTTGGTGTCAGTGCATTTGCATCGTATTCAAAGGGAACTGCATTTATGCCGGATATGGACAGTACCCAGCTTACTATGACACTTACCATGCCCAAGGATACACCTCTTGACGAAACGGCGGAGGTGACGGATGAGATTGTAGAGCGTCTTCTTGTCCGTGAAGAAGTGGTGGATGTGGGGGCAATGGCAAGTGCATCCACGATGTCCATGCTTACCGGTGGTGGTAATGCATCTACTAATGAGACAACAATTTACGTTGCACTGAGCGAAGAAAAGAAAAAGAGTAATGAGGAAATTGCAGACGAACTGATGATAGAGATGCAGGATTTGTGCGAAAAAAATCAGGCAGAAATTGAGATTGAAACCTCTTCCATGGATATGAGTGCAATGGGAGGCAGCGGCATTACCATTCAGGTCAGAGGGCGTGAGATTGATAAGCTCCAGGAGATTGCGGCAGAGATTGGAGAAATTGTCAGCAATGTGGAAGGAACAACCAATGTGTCAAATGGACTTGAAGAGTCCACGGGCGAGCTGAGAATCATTATTGACAGGGATAAAGCCATTGAACATGGACTTACCGTTGCAGAGGTATTTCAGCAGATTTCGGCAAAGCTTGCAGAAGCCGCCAGCGCTACAACACTGGAAGCAATTGATGAAGAATATGGTGTATATGTAAAGCATGCAGGAGATATGAAATTAACCAGAGATTTGGTGGAGGAGCTTGAGATTACCAGAACCAAACAGGATGGAACGAAGGAAAAGATTTTACTGTCAGAAATTGCAGATTTTGAAAATACCATCTCACCTAAGGCAGTGAACAGAAGCGACCAAAACAGATACATTGCAGTTACAGCCCAAATTGCAGGTGGTTATAATATTGGTCTGGTTTCGGATGCACTGGAAAAGGAACTGGATCAGTATGAGATGCCAGCAGGATATTATCTGGTAATGTCAGGTGAGAATGAGACAATCACAAATGCAATGGAACAGCTGTATCTGATGCTGATATTGGCGCTGATCTTTATGTATTTGATTATGGTTGCACAGTTCCAGTCACTTCTCTCACCGTTTATTATCATGTTTACCATTCCACTTGCTTTTACAGGGGGATTTATGGGACTGGTAATCAGTGGAAGCGAGCTGAGTGTAATTGCATTGATTGGTTTTGTAATGCTTTCAGGTATTATTGTTAATAATGGTATTGTGCTGGTAGACTATATGAACCAGCTTAGAAGTGAAGGCATGGAGAAGCGTGAAGCAATTCTTACTGCAGGAAAAACAAGGCTCCGACCGGTACTGATGACGGCACTGACAACAATCCTTGCATTGTGCACCATGGTGTTTAGCAATGATATGGGATCTGAGATGGCAAAGCCCATGTCTATCGTTACAATTGGAGGTCTGGTTTACGGAACCTTGCTAACATTGATTGTGATTCCTTGCATTTATGACATTTTCACAAGAGAGAAGAAAGAAAAGCAGGAGGATTAAACTATGGGAAGAGGGGAGCTTGCACCGAAGGTTGAAGCAATTTATCAGGCTGTTATTCAGCTTTATATGGAAGGTGCGGATTTAAACAATCTTACCGTTTCTGAAATTACAGCGAAAGCAGGGATTGGTAAGGGCACTGCTTATGACTACTTTTCAAATAAAGAAGAAATGATTGCAGGAGCACTTTTTTATGAAATGAAAAATGCCTGTCAGCGTTTATATAAGTGTTTCAAACAGGAAAAAGATTTATATGGAAAAATTTATGTTCTTTTAACTCAAATTGAGAGACAATTGACAGGGACTGGGTGTTTCTTTCGTGCCCTGCATGTTATGATGGATCATTCATCTGTCGGAACCAGAGTCAGAGAGCTGATTCAGAACAGAGAAGATGACGAGCTGTTGATTAATGATTTGCTTAGAGTCGTTATAGAAGAAGAATTGGCAAATGCGAAGGTGTCACCGGAGGACAGAGAATATCTGGTACTCAACGCAGTATCCAAAATTATTTGTTTTACCATGTTCCAATATGATAAGAAGAACATGGCAAGTCTAAATCCTCAAACGCTAAAAGAAAAAATATGCGAAGATATATGCAGTGAAATAGAACGACTGAAGGAGAGTTAAGATGGGGGTATGCTATATCATTGGGGCAGGAGTGTTTGGTGAAGGACGTCCCTGTCCATTAAAAGAAGATCTGGTGATTGCATGTGATGGTGGATATGTATATTGTCAGGAAAAAGAGATTAGAATAGACCTTGTGGTAGGAGATTTTGATTCCCTTGGTTATACACCGGAGCATGCCAATGTGATTACACTGAAGCCGGAAAAGGACGAGACTGATACTGAATGGGCAGTCAGGGAGGGATGGAAACGGGGATATCGTGAATTTGTAATTTACGGTGGAACCGGAGGAAGGTTTTCACACACTATGGCAAATATTCAGATTTTAACGGCATTGGCAATTCACGGTGGACATGGTATTCTTATAGGAGAGAATGGGTGGTATCGTGTGATTTGCAATGAAGAAATTTCTTTTGGTGCAGAGGAGACAGGTTTTCTTTCAGTGTTCTGCCTTGGAGATCAGGCAGAGGGAGTCTGCGAAGAAGGACTGAAATATCTCCTGACAGATGCGGTACTCAATAAGGGAAACCCTATCGGAATAAGTAATGAATTTATTGGCAAAGAAAGCAGAGTAGTTGTAAAAGAGGGGACGCTCCTTCTTGTCAAGGAATCGTTTGACAGAGTATAACTGATTGGAGATTGCAGCGGAATGAGAAAATTACGAATTCAGATTGTAGCAGCAGGGATATTGTCCCTGCTATTACTGTTAAGTGGATGTCAAAATGTGAAAGAAGAGGTGCAGCAGGAAACAACAGGAATGGTTTCCTTTACAGATGATTTGGGGCGTGAGATTACAGTGAATCAGCCGGAGAGAGTGGCATCCATGATAGGAAGCTTTACTGATATCTGGATGCTGGCAGGAGGAGAGGTCGTGGCTGCTGCCAATGACTCATGGGGGAGCTTAAACCTTTCATTAGGAGAAGATGTGGTCAATCTGGGAAGTATTTTAGAGCCTGATATAGAACGATTGATTGCCGCAAAGCCGGACTTGGTTTTGGCAAGTGTGAACACAGACTCTAATCTTGCGATGGAAGAGCTTTTAACTCAGGCTGGAATTCCGGTGGCATATTTTGCTGTTTCTAACTTCGATGAGTATCTTCATATGCTGGAAATCTGCACGCAGATTACAGGGCGGAAAGATCTCTATGAACAAAATGGACTTTTGGTACAAAAGCAGATTGAGGAGGTCAAGAAACGGGTGGACGGCAGTGAGTCTAAGGTACTTTTCTTACGTGCATCCTCCACCAGTGTGAAGGCAAAGGGGAGTGAAGACAATGTCTGCGGGGAAATGCTTGCAGATTTAGGATGCAGGAATATCGCAGACAGTAAGGAAGGGCTTTTGGATGATCTTAGCATGGAGGCAATCATAGCTGAAGATCCTGAATATATTTTTGTGACCACTCAGGGAAAGGATCAGGAGGCTGCCATAAGAAACGTGGAAGAAATGTTGATTTCCAATCCGGCATGGGCATCACTTTCAGCAGTTCGAGAGGGAAACTATTATCTGCTTGATAAAAGGCTGTTTAATCTAAAACCCAATGCAAGATGGGGAGAAGCCTATGAACAGCTTGCAGATATTCTTTATCCACAGGAATAAAGAGGAGGAAAGCGGGATGGGATATTTTCCGTTTTTTATGGAGATAGAAGGAAAAGAAGGATTGGTGGTAGGAGGAGGCAGGATTGCAGCTCATAAGGTAGAGAAGCTTTTACCCTTTCATCCCAGTCTGACGGTAGTTGCACCGGATATTATGCCGGAGCTTTTGGAAAAGAAGGAAATTATATGCTTAAAGCATGCCTTTTTGGAGGAAGATCTTAGTGGAATGATGTTTGTAATCGCCGCTTCCGATGACAGAGCACTAAATAACTATGTGGCAGAGCTTTGCAAGGCAAAAAAGATTCCGGTGAATGTGGTTGATAATAAAGAAGCATGCAGCTTCCTGTTCCCTGCTTTGGTCAAAGAAGGGAAGCTTACAGTAGGAATTTCTACGGAGGGAGCCAGTCCGCAGATTGCATCTGAATTGCGTAGCAAAGTGGCACAGGAACTTCCAGACCGGATGGAAGAAATTTTGGACTATTTGATGAAGCTTCGCAAAGAAGCGCAAACAAGAATTGCTGAAGATAGAATACGGGCTGCTTTTTTAAAGAAGGCAGCCATGCGTTGTATGGAGATGAATCGTCAGCTTTTTAAAGAAGAGGAAGAAGCTTTATACATAGAATGTAACACGTCAGTGCAAAGTAATCAAAAAGGCAGTGTTACCTTAGTAGGGGCAGGGTGTGGAGCTTATGATTTCATTACTGTCAAAGGATTAAATGCTATTCGCAACGCACAGGTTCTGGTGTATGATGACTTGATTGATTTAAGGCTTCTGGACTATGCCTGTGAAAGCTGTGAGAAGCTTTATGCAGGAAAACGCAGAGGAAAACATAGTATGCCCCAGGAGGAAATTAATGAGCTTCTGATTCAAAAAGCAGAGGAAGGCAAGCAGGTAGTCAGGCTGAAGGGAGGAGATCCCTTTGTGTTCGGCAGGGGAAAAGAAGAAATGATTGCACTGAGGGAAGCAGGGATTGAGGTAAATGTGATTCCCGGAATCACTTCTGCTATCGGGGTTCCGGAAGTAGCGGGGATTCCAGTAACCCACCGTAAAATAAGTGAAAGCTTTCACGTAATCACAGGCCATACCGCAAGTGGGGAAGATGGTTTACCTGAAGATATGGAGAGGCTTGCCACGCTGCATGGGACGCTGATATTTTTGATGGGATTGGCGCATCTTGAAGAAATTACAGAAAGTCTGATCAGATATGGCAAAGAACCAGACACACCGGCAGCAGTCATACATGGTAATTTCGATGGAACTGTGCTGAATGTGAGAGGAACACTTAAAGATATCAGTGAAAGGGTAAAAAAATCAGAGATTGAAGCACCAGCAGTGATTGTAATAGGCGAAACTGCGGGAATGCAATAGCGGGAAGGATGGGATTTATATGACCATAAAGGAGCAGGTGTTGTTATTATTAGAGAATGAGCGGGGGAATTTTTTGTCAGGACAGGAGATTGCGCAGCAGCTCTCCGTGACCAGAGCCAGTGTGTGGAAGGCTGTTAAGAGTCTGCAAAAGGAAGGATATGCAATTGAGGCAGTAAATAATAAGGGATATACCTTAGAAAAGGCACCGGATGTGCTTTCAGCTGCCTATATAGAGCAGAAGCTTGGAAAAGAAAATATTTCTCTCAATGTAAAGGTGGAAAAAGTGGTTGATTCCACCAACAATGTGCTAAAGCAGTACGTTGCCAACGGAGAAAAGGGAGATATGGTTTTGCTTGCTGAGGAGCAGAGTGCAGGAAGAGGGCGGAGAGGACGCACCTTCTTTTCACCCGAAGGAACTGGACTTTATATGAGTCTGCTGCTTCATCCGGACACCACACCGGAGGAGGGGACTATGTTGACTACACTGACTGCAGTTGCGGCAGCAAAGGCGATTGAAAAGGTATCCGGGGAAATTGTACAGATCAAGTGGGTAAATGATGTCTGGATGCGAGGCAAAAAGGTTGCAGGAATTTTAACAGAAGGCTCTGCCTCTATGGAAGAAGGGAAACTGGAGTATGCCATTGTTGGGATTGGCATTAATATTTATGAGCCTCAAGGCGGATTTCCGGCAGAACTTAAAAACATTGCAGGTGCGGTATTTGAAAATGATATTTCCAGAGAAAATCTGCGAAATCGCATGGCAGCAGAATTTATCACTAATTTTATGAAATACTACCAGAGCTTTCCTGCAAGAGATTACCTGGAAGAATACAGGCAGAGATGCTTTGTCATCGGTCAAAGGGTACAGGTCATCACGCCTGCACAAAATATACAGGCGCTTGTACTTGGAATTGATGAGGCATGTCACTTAAAGGTTCAGTATGAGGATGGGACGGTAGAGTTCTTATCCAGCGGAGAAATCAGTATCAGACCGGAAACTGCCAGTACCACCTGAACTGCCGGTATGGTGTACCATACGCCGTCAAGCCCTAAGAAAAATGGCAGAACTAGAATAAAGACCAAAGTTAATATAATTTCACCGTAAACTAAAAGATTGGAGCGTAGTACACGGTGAGTCGCATAAAGATAAGAAACAACGGGTTTGGTAAATCCATACAGAGCCATTACCAGTGAGAAGGCAGGGGTTGCATGAATGATATATTCTGCAGCCAGAGCGGATGTACCATAAAAAATCGGCAGTATATTCCGTACTAGATAGAAGATAACAGCTCCAGCAACTCCAAAGCTTATGCCCAGGAAAAATGTCCACCGGGCATAGGCTTTTAAAGACTTTTTATCATTACTTCCCTGGCTTAGGGAGAGCAGAGGCTGACTTCCATCACCGATTCCCTGAACCAGCAGCTCCATAAAGGAAATAATATATGCAAGCACTGCGTAGGCGCTTACCGCTTCTTCGCCGCCGTATCGAAGTGCCTGTAAATTCATGAATATAATGGTAATGGAGGGGAGATAGGTAAGCCCAAAGGGTGATACTGCAACCCTTAAAATAGAGCGAATCGTATCCTTGTCCGGGCGAAGTGCAGCAAGGGGAAGGCGGTTCTTTTTTCTTAAATAGAATGCAATGCCCAGTAGCAGCGTTAAAACCTGTCCAAAAACGGTGGCAAGTGCGGCACCTCTTAATTCCAACCTCAGAACAATTACAAAATAGTAGTCAAGAAGGATGTTGGAAATACAGCCCAAAGCCATAGAGCACATGGCATAAAAGGATGCTCCATGGTTACGCATCAGAGGAACCAGACCGGATGCAAAGACTTGGACGATACCTCCTAACAGAATATAGTGTAAATAGGTGACTGCAAGGGGAAGAAGTTCGCCCTTGGCACCAAGAAGTTCCAGCATGGGTTCTCCGAAGAAATATAAAATAAGAGTCAGCAAAACAGAACTGAATAAAAGCAGGAAGAAAGCATTGCCCTCTGTTCGGATTGCTTTTTTTTCATTGCCGGCGCCTCTGTTTAAGGATACAACTACTGCGGCACCCATACCGATGCCTGTGCCCAGAGAGATAATGAGTGCCACCAAAGGCCATGCAATATTAATGGCAGCAAGCCCAGGATCTCCCATTGCTCTGCCTACGAAAATACCATCTACAATTGAATAAACGCCTGTCAATAAAAAGGACAGCATAGAGGGAAAAATATACCCTGCGTACTTCTTTCTCATTTGAATTACCATGCCTTTCTGTAATTTGCAGCTTGATGCCACATTATTCAGTATTATACTGGTTACATACAGTATATGCAAATTAAGAATTTATAAAGTTAAGAATTTGTAAAGTGCGAAGCAATGCAGTGTTTCAAGCTTTTATAAATCAGCGTGAAGATATCTCTGTAAGAGGAAAAGAGCAGCTATATTGGGCAAGACCATGAATGCATTAATCAGATCTGTACATTCCCATACCAGATTCAAGGGAAGTACGGCACCTATATAAATCATAACAATATAGACTATTTTGTAAAGTGATATCCCCCGGTTTCTGGTCAGATACCGATAGGCCTGTTCCCCAAGATAAGACCAGCCGATGAGGGTGGTAATGGCGAAAGCAACAAGGCACAGGGATAAAAAGGTATTTCCGAATAAAGGGAGGAAGGAGAAAGCGGCATCTGCCAGCCCTGCCTCATTTACATTCTGGATGGAATCAGGATGGAGAAGCATATTTGTTACAATAGTAAGTCCGCTTAACAGGCACATAACTACAGTATCCCAGAATACGGCAGTCATAGATACATAGGCTTGCTTGGTCGGGGAATCACTTTCCGATGCGGCAGCAGCAATAGCAGATGTTCCAATTCCAGCTTCATTGGTAAAAAGTCCTCGTGCAATACCGTAGCGTGCGGTCAACATCAGGGAAGATGCAGCAGCGCCGCCGATTGCTGCCCGTGGCATCAGAGCATGAGAAAGGATCAATCGAATGGCAGAAGGAAGCATCTGCCTGTTTAGTATAAGAAGAAAAATACAGGCTGCTGTATAGAGGATTGCCAGAAAGGGAATGATTTTCATACAGACATTTCCAATAGAGCGGATTCCGCCTATGATTACAAAGCCTGCTAGGACAGCAGCAAGAATTCCTGCAATGTGTGGATTCAGACCAAAATTTGCAGAGGTGGTCTGTGTAATGGAATTCGCCTGCGTGGTGCAGCCCACACCCAAAGCGGCCAACAGTGTCAGCATTCCATAAAATTTCCCCATTGAAACATTATGTAAACCGTTTTCCCAGATGTACATGGGACCGCCATGATAAGTACCATCTTCATTTCGACTGCGGAAGCGGACACTTAAAAAGCATTCAGCATATGAAGTAGCCATTCCAAGAATGCCTGTAACCCAACACCAGAAGACAGCTCCCGGACCACCTAAGGCAACAGCTGTGGATACACCAATAATATTGCCGGTTCCTAAGGTGGCAGCCAGTGTGGTGGACAAGGTTGCAAAGACAGAGAGATTGCGCCCTGTCTTGTTGTCAGGGGGAGTTATGGATAATCGGATTGCCTTAAAAATATTTTTCTGTGGAAAGTGAAGTTTCATGGTAAAATAAAGGTGTGTTCCCATCAGCAGGAACAGGAGGGGACCACTCCACAAAAATTGATTAATTGACTGTATTGATGAAAAAATTGATTGCATAGAGTTCTGACCAGATTTTCCACTTCTGCGCCTTTATTATTAATATAGTGGAAGTCAGTGCAGGATATGAGTGATTTTTAGAAAAGACAGCAGGAGAAAATCAGATTGAAAAGATGGAAAAAACGAATTCCGGGGTTGATGATTTTAATTTCGATAGGATTGAATATCCTAGGGAGAACAAGTCAGATATTTGCAGATAGTTATGTAAACTATATTTTCCCAATATGGGTTTCGAGCTATGGGCGAATTACCGGGCTTTTCCCTTTTTCTGTGGGAGAGTGGATGCTTTATCTGGGAGTAGTTTTTATTCTGATTTTGGCGGCAGGCAGTATTATTTATCTGATAGTTAGAAATAAAGTTCCAGACAAGTGGAACAGTCGGTATAGAAAATATGTACTTTTTATCTATTGGGTAACGGGAATTGTCTGTGTTATCATGACCTTAAACTGTTTCCTGCTTTATCAGACATCTCCCATTAATGAAAGATTTGAAATAGGGGGAAATAGCGAAAAGGAATATGGCGTTGATGAAATTAGTGTGCTCAGAGATTATGTAGTGGAACAGACCAATGCCCTTGCTGTTACATTTGAAAGAGGTGAAAACGGATATCTGCTTTATGATGGTGATATGAAGAAAGAAGCGAAAAAGCAGATGCAAAGGCTGGGAAATCAGTTTGACAGTCTGAAAGGATACTATCCTAATCCGAAAGGTCTGTTTCTGTCAGGATTTTACAGCCAGCAATATATTATGGGTTATTATTTCCCATTTTCCATGGAGGCAAATTATAACAGGCAGATGTATATTACCAACATGCCAGTAACCATGTGCCATGAGCTGTCCCACCTGAAGGGATTTATCAGGGAAGACGAGGCGAACTTTATCGGTTACTTAGCCTGCGTGGATTCACAAGATTCCCTCTTTCGCTACAGCGCCTATTTAAGCGTAATTGGATACCTTGAAAGAGATTTCAGGAAGGCTGTTGGGGAAGAGGCGCAGGATGATTTCTCACATCCGCAAATCAGTGAGCTTGCAGCTTTTGATAAAAAATTCCTGACTCAGGAAGCATGGGAACGTGTGGAGCAACGGGCTGTTTTAAAGACAGAAACTGTAAAACAGGCAGCGGACACCTTTTTAAATACTACACTTACTTTGAATGGGGTAAAGGATGGTACCATCAGTTACAGCAGAGTGGTCAGCCTGCTGTTGCAGTATTACGATGGAATCTTATATTAAGCCAGGGGAAAGGTGGTATAGCATATGGAAAATATTATTGATTATGTCAGAGAGTGGGGAATATACAGCTTCATGGAAAAGCCTCTAAATGAGGTGGATAGTCTGGTGTTGTGCCAATTGTCCTATCTGAATTACCAGAAATTTGTACCTGGTCTTGATAAGAGAAATGCACCGGTCAGTATTCAAAGTATTTATGAAGAGCCGGAAAGAGACTGCATTCTGGATGATTACTGGTATAAGGATGAAAATAAGGAGTTGTTTGAAGAGGCAGCCAATTCTGTAAGGTTTGGTTCTCTGAAGATGAACTATTATGTAAATGTTGTGAATGAGGAGGAGGAAACCCAGTTTTCGGCAATTACCTTTATTTTGGAGGATAAGAGCGTATATATTGCTTATCGGGGAACGGATGCGACGATTGTAGGATGGAAGGAAGACTTGAATCTTGCGTTTTCCAAGCCGCTTCACAGCCAATACCTTGCAACGGAATATATGGACAGGGTAGCTTCTTACATTGCAGGATGCTTCTATGCAGGTGGACATTCCAAAGGAGGAAATCTGGCAGTTTATGCGGCCATGAATTGTGGGGAGAGAACCAGAGATAAGATCATAAGGATTTATAATAATGATGGTCCAGGATTCAGACCGGAAATACGAAAACAGGGAAACTTTGAGGCCATTGCAGACCGACTGGTTAAGTTTATTCCACGTTCATCGCTGGTGGGCATGATTCTGGAGGATCACTGTGATTATGAAATTGTAGAAAGTAAAAGCGTGGGATTGCTTCAGCATAATTCCTATAGCTGGAAGGTAGAAGAGGGTAAGTTCCTTCGTGCCCAGAATATGACTGATAGTAAGCTTATCCGGGATGCCTCTTTGAATGAATGGATACTTTCTTTGTCAGAAGAAGAAATCCATACATTCGTAGACACCCTTTACGAGGTGGTTTCCGCATCAGAGGCAAGCAATGTATTTGAATTTGGTGCAGACTGGAAGAAATGTCTGCAGAGCGTTTTTGCGGCAGCAAGAGGGGTCAATGATGCTACCAAAAAGGCAATTCATAAGATTACCCGGTCATTATTTGAAATATTGTTTGAGAATATTAAAATCTGGAAGTCTGAGGGCTGATTGGAAAACTTTGAAATCAGGAGTGAAAAAATTCCATAAAACAGTTGACAGGAGCAGAAAAAACAGATAAAATATCATTTGTTCGCAGGAATGGCGGAATTGGCAGACGCGCACGGTTCAGGTCCGTGTGGTAGCAATACCATGAGAGTTCAAGTCTCTTTTCCTGCACGTAAAGAGCCTGGTGTTTACTAGGTTCTTTTTTCGTGTTGCATTATGATGCCCAAAGGGCTATTCTTGACATTGTTTTGGAATTATTATAGCATGGTAATGAGAAAAATTTAATGAGGAGATACAAAAGATACCATGAAAGATATGGAACAACGAATCAACAGGAATATGATGATTGGCTGGATTGTCATTGTGGTGATTTTAGTATGTGCATATTTGGGGGAATATTTGAAGGGAGTTCGCTCCCTATCCTATTTGATTTTATTCTACGTTGTGACCGTGGTACCCTTGGTGGTATGTTTGGTGCTGTTTCTTCGGAATAAATCAAGCAGGTCGTTGCGCTTCTGCATTCTTGCAGGATATAGTATTATGTATGCATTTGTGCTTCTGACCGGCAACACGACAATGGTATTTACTTATATCTTTCCACTGTTATCTCTCATCGTTCTATATCATCAACCAAAGCTGGTGTTGATGGTAGGTGTGGTTTCACTAGTGGCGAATCTAGCGTATGATGTGAAGCTGTTTTTCAACGGAATGATTACAGTGGAGACAAGCAAGGATATTGAGATTCAGTTGGCACTGATTTTTCTTTGCTTCGGCTTTTTATATGTGGCATCTCGATTGTACGACGATATTCACCGGCAGAATGCTCAGTATATGCAGGAAATCGAAGAAAAGAATAAGGAAATACAACGGTTCACGCTGGAGTCTATTACTACCATTGCCAATATCATTGATGCCAAGGATGAATATACCAAGGGACACTCTCAGCGTGTGGCTGAGTATGCCTCTGCCATCGCTACAGCAATGGGTTATTCGGAGGATTTGGTTGATAATGTCCGCTATATTGCGCTGATGCATGATATTGGAAAAGTTGGAATTCCGGACAATGTACTGAAAAAGCCGGGACGATTGGACTTGGATGAATTTTCGCTGATGAAGCAGCATGTGGATATCGGTGCAGGGATATTGCATGATAATCATATGATTGAAGGTCTGGAAATTGGTGCCAAATACCATCATGAAAAATACGACGGTCAGGGTTATTCTGAAGGGTTGAAAGGAAACGATATTCCCGAAATTGCTCGGATTATTTGTCTTGCAGATGCTTATGATGCCATGACCACAAACCGTGTATATCGCAAGCGCCTCCCCAATGAGGAAGTGATTTTGGAATTGCAGAAAAACAGTGGCTCTCAATTTGATCCAAAGATAGCAAAGATATTTATTGAGCTGTTACAGCAGGGTAAAATCAAGGATTTGAGCCAGAAATAGAAAGACTCAATTAAAAAGAGAATAAAAGATGCTAGGGAATCTGGCAGTGCAAAGGTAGATGGATATGGTTTCATCTACCTTTTGTGTTGTAGTGGAATCAGCCCTTAAGTTAGGTAGATGCACCCCTCTGTCAATATATTTCATGTAGTTATTTTTACATTTCATGCAAAAAATGAAAATTATTCCTCCAATCATATATAGTAAAAGTATTAAATAGATGAAAAGAAGGAGAGGACTAATGAAAAAGACATTGAAAAGATTTTTGACAACAGTTTTAAGTGCTGCTATGGTGATTGGAATGTTTGTTGGAAGTGAGATGAGAGTATTAGCAGCAAATCATGACTGGGATTCTACTTATGCTGGTATGGAATTTCAGGAGGGTGACACTTTTACTTTTCCTTATCTAAGGCATAATAGACAGGTAGTATATTGTAAAAATGATGCAGGTCCAACTAGTGTAGAACCAGAAGATATTATAAGAATAGAGGATAGTAGTGGATTTCAATATTCAGTAGCTTCTATTAACGGAATAACTACATGGGTTGTTATGTGGAGGTGGTATAATGCTGATACCTATAAGTTATATCTTAAAGAAAAAGTATCCACACCAACAACCCCATCTACAGATGAAGAAGTAAAACATGAACATTCCTCTGACGAAGGATCTGCTCACCAGCACTCTTTCTCCTGGG
>CAMBLS010000044.1 GCA_945868485.1 uncultured Lachnospiraceae bacterium
TTATATCTTAAAGAAAAAGTATCCACACCAACAACCCCATCTACAGATGAAGAAATAAAACATGAACATTCCTCTGACGAAGAATCTGCTCACCAGCACTCTTTCTCCTGGGTAACTGTACAGGAAGCCGGAGCTGGTCAGGATGGTATAGAAGAATATAGATGTTCCTGTGGTGCTGTAGAAGATAGACAAGTAATTCCTGGAGCTCAGGCAGTGGTTCATAACCTTTGCAATGAACTTAGCAGTAAACTAAAAGAAGCCCCTCAAAAAGGTGTGGTAGAAGTTGATACCGATTGGCTTTATACTCTTTCTGATATAATGATTAAAATTCTCTCCGAAAGAACGGATGTCACTACCGTACTTACATTTAATTATCAAAAAACACCTTATAAGATGACGATTCCAGCAGGAGCAGATTTTACTACTTTATTGGTAGATGAAGATTATTTCTATGGTTATTTCTATTTTGCACAGCAGGTAGGTGCAACCATTGAAACAATACAGTAAGTAGACTCGTTTACATATTCATAGTTGTATTGTATGTAAGGAAATGAGCAGCTATACATGTGAGATGCATACCTTTTACAAAATCCGGTCATGCTATCACTGAGGTGATTGTATGGACAAGGACAAGCAGGAGAAGTTAAATCAAAAGAAAAGTAATGAGAAATTTAACAGCATCACACAGAAGGTAAAGCCGGAAAACCAGAACCAGATTCATAACGTCAGGTCAGAGGCAATAGAACCGAAAATAAGACAGATTTAGGCAGTCCTTTTGGACTGCCTGTTTATTTGTTGACAAAGAGGTAAATATGACCCATAATAAAGAGACAATAATGTCGCTTTGGGGGGGAGGATTGTGGTTATGGGTATAAAAAGAGAATTTGTATTGAGAGAATGGAAAAAAGAGGATGCGGAAGAAATCGCAAAGGCAGCTGATAATCCTGGCATAGCAGGAAATCTTCGAAATACATTTCCAAGCCCTTATTCTCTGGAGGATGCCAAATGGTATGTGGATGACTGCATTCTTAAAGAGGGCAGGAATCAGATTACCCGTGCAATTGTGGTTGATGGCAAGGCTGTTGGCAGTATTGGAATATTCATTAAGGACGATGTGTACGAGAAATCGGGTGAGTTAGGATATTGGCTTTCGGAGGATTATTGGCGGCAGGGAATTACCTCACAGGCAGTGCGGATGATTTGCAGGGAAGCATTTGAAAGGTTTGATATCATCCGTATATTTGCGGAACCATTTGACTATAATCAAGGTTCAATAGGTGTTCTGGAAAAGGCTGGTTTTACCTATGAAGGAACGATGCGGAAGGGAGTTTATAAAAACGGTCAAATCCATTCCTACTGTATGTATTCTCTCTTAAGAGAGGAGATTTCATTGTAGCATGGGAGAAAAAGCGGAAAGAACTAGGGAGAAAATTCGCAGGGAAGCCTATCAGCTTTTTGCAGACAGGGGCTTTAAGGAAGTGACGATGACAGATGTCTGTGAAAAGACAGGTTTGAGCAGAGGAGGACTGTATCGGCATTATTCCGGTACAGATGCAATTTTTGCGGAAATTCTGTCTGAAGAATATGTGATTGATGACCGTATTGAAAAATGCGAAAGTGCTAAAACAATTCTAGAGGACATGCTGGAAGCCATACAATGTGAAATTATGGATGAGGAACGCTCCTTAAGCCTTGCCATATACGAATATGCAAGTCTTGGAAATGAGGATTTTTTTGCAAAACTAAATGAAAGAGCAAAAAAAAGATGGATTAGCCTAATCAATTATGGGATAGAAACAAGGGAGTTTAAGAAGGTCAATCCTGAGCAGATTGCGGAGCTGATTTTGTATTATTATCAGGGACTTAGAATGTGGTCTCGGGTAATCCATTTTGATGATCAGACTGCGGAATACTATGCAGAAACGATCAGGCAGCAGCTATTGAATTCAAAGTACGGGAAAGATGACGGGGTTAACGCATAATGGCACAGAGAACCATACATTATTTATTTGGTGATATTTTGAGTAAAGAAAATGTACTGAAGGATAAGAATCGATTTTTGTTAGGAAGTGTACTACCTGATGCATATTCTAATGTAGTTGAAAGGGATATTTCTCACTTTACAGACACGAAGTTGCCAAATAACCAGGTCTATTTTGATTTTACGAGATTCAGATCTCAGTTCAATGAGCTGATAAAAACAGATGATCTGTATTTAGGTTATTATATGCATTTGGTTGAAGATGATTTTTACAGGCAGTTTATTCGAGAAATTCATATGAAAAATGACGTGCCTCATAGTGCGGAAGAGGTTGCAAGATTACATAATGATTATCATATACTTAATGCATATATTGTAGAGAAATATAAAATCAAATATACACTTGTACAGCCAGTTGATTTTAAGATGGAACCAGTTAATAGGATAGTCAGATTTACACTTGAACGATTTCTGGAAGACTTGCAACATGATTTCACAGAAAATCCACAAGGGAAAACTTGTTTCCTGACTGAGGATATGTTGGATCAATTTATTGATCAATATATTGATTTAGCTATAAAGGAGTTGCACAGCGTATTAAATGGAGAATACTATTTGAATGCAATTGATTATGCTTGGACAAGACCTGGGAATTTATCCAGTTGACTGGCTAATTGTTAGACAAGGAATTTGAATTCTTTTTAATGTCATTGTTGAAAGAAAGAGTATTGCATAATACTTTATCAGCAGCATATAAATGAAATAAGATAGAAGAAAGAATGTCATTATATGAAGCTGAAAAGACGGATTATTTCTTGTATTATTTTATTTATCTTTCTGGCAATTATGTGTCTCATTGGATATTTTACACAGGAAAGTGTGCCTACAATAGGAAATGCTGTCAGTGATATGGACAGTAAGAAAATTGCATTGACCTTTGATGATGGTCCTCATCCCTACTACACGGAGCAACTTCTGGATGGACTAAAGGAACGGGAGGTACATGTAACCTTTTTTGTGACCGGGGAGCATGCGGAATTACACCCGGATATCATCAAGCGGATGCAGGAAGAGGGGCATCTGATTGGCAATCACACTTACAGTCATATACAGTTAACCGAAAAAAACCGGGAACAGTTTAAGGAGGAACTGATTAAGACTAACGAAATCATCTCCGGGATTACGGGGGAGGAGGTAATCTATGTACGCCCACCTTATGGCACATGGGATAAGAAATTTGAGATGGAGCTGAATATGTTCCCGGTGCTTTGGAATGTAGATCCGCTGGATTGGTGTTCCACCAGTGTGTCCAGCATCACGGATAAGGTGGTAAATAAGGTGCAGGAGAATGACATTATTTTGATGCACGATTACTATGCCTCCAGCGTGACTGCAGCGCTGAAAGTGGTGGATGAACTGGTGGAGGATGGATATGAGTTTGTGACGGTAGAGGAGATATTGTTTGATTGAACAAAAAATGGTTTTACCACAGAAGCAATGAATGTAGCGGTGGGGATATGAATTTACGATAAAAAAAGTTTTTCATATGCTGAATCATGTGTTAAAATAGATGCGAAAAAGAGAATCAGGTACGAAAGAAGAGGAGTCAGAAAATTTGAGTAATGTAAATATAGAATCGTGTGAGGTTAAGAGAACAGTTCTGATTATTGAAGATAATGAAACGAATCGTAATATGCTTACGGAAATATTAGCTGAACAATATGTTGTGTGTACTGCTGAAAATGGAAAAGAAGGTCTTGATATCTTGCGGAAGCATGGGCAGGATATCTCAGCAATTATGCTTGACATTAATATGCCGGTTATGAATGGTTATGAGTTTTTGGAGTATGTCAGCAGAGATGCAGTTCTTTGTAAGATTCCTATAATTGTTACAACGGTTGTCGGTGGAATGGAGGAAGAAGAAAAGTGTCTGGAGCTTGGGGCAACGGACTTTATTGCAAAACCATATAATGCCCGGCTTATCCTTATGAGGATTGGTAATATTGTCAGATTACGAGAGTGTGACAATATTATTTCTGAGCTGGAAATAGATGCTTTGACAGGTTTCAAAAATCGTAAAGCCTATTATGAGGATATTGCAGCTATTGAAAATGACCCGGAAAGACGGTGTTGCCCAGTAGGAGTGGTTTTTGCTGATATAAACGGTCTGAAAAACACCAATGACAGGGACGGACATAAAGCCGGCGACAAACTGATTGTTGGGATAGCGAAAGCAATGGCAGAGGTTTTTGTAGATGCCAGCATATATCGACTTGGGGGAGATGAGTTTGTTGTTTTGTCCTTTGATGAAAATAAGAATTTTTTCGAGGAAAAAGTAAAGCGACTGGAAATGAACTGGCAAAAAGGACAATCTGCGGCATTAGGAAGTATATGGCTGGAAAAAGCGGAAGATCTGGAACATAATGTTGCCCTTGCTGATAAAGAAATGTACCGGGATAAGAGCAGATATTATGAAAGAAAGTCCCATAATCGCAGAAGCGGTCAAAACGTGGGAAATGAAGATATGATAAAGAGAGCCAACGAAATTTCCGAGTGTATTCCGGGCGGATTTTTTATTTACCATGCTGAAGGGGAAGAAAAACTGATATTTTTCAATAATGAAGTTTTAAAGATATATGGATGTGAAACCCGGGAAGAGTTTAAAAATCTTACTGGAAATTCCTTTAAAGGAATGGTACATCCGGATGATCTTGTTCTTGTAGAGAACGATATTAATGATCAGATTCAGAAAGAAAATGATATTGATTATGTAGAATATCGTATTATATGCAAGGATGGCACAGAAAAATATGTTCGTGATTACGGGAGATTCGTACATACTGAATTGTATGGAGATGTTTACTATGTCTTTATTAATGATATTACTCATGAACGCTGCAGGCAATAGAAATAAATAAAGCACACCATACCTTGTATCCTGACGTATATTATATAGAACAGTTATATACGAAAGGTATAAGAAATTATGGAATTATGGAATTATCCAAGCACGCAGAAGTGCCGCTATTATGAGATAGAAGCAATTGAAATTCCTATCGTTTACAATCAGTACGGTGATCATGATCCCAATGGATTGCTGTATGCACTAAAGAAGGACGCAGAGAAAGTCCGAAAGGCAGCACAAGAGAATTTTCAAATGTCCCCGCCGCAGCCGGCAGAAGAGGTAAAACCTCTGGTAATCAGAGCTAATGTGGGGGATAGAATTAGGATAAGATTTACCCATTCGTTGAAGAGAGCCTTATCCATCCATGTACAGGGGCTGAAATATGATGTTCAGACCTCGGATGGAGCCAGTGTTGGCTTTAACAGGGATACGACAACAGAAAATGAGATTGTATACACATGGTATGCAGACAAAGAAGGAGTATATTCCTTTCAGGATATGGGAGATACCAGAAGCAGTGAGGAAAGAACCAATGTACACGGATTATTCGGAGCAATCATTGTAGAGGAAGCAGAGTCAGTCTGGCTTGATCCTGAAACAGGAGCAGAGCTTTCAAGTGGACTCTTTGCCGACATCTATCATCCGGCACGTCCTGCATTTCGTGAGTATGCGGTCTTTTTTCATGATGAACTGGAGATAAAGGATAAGGACGGAAACCAGCCGGTAGACCCACATACAGGGCTACCCTCTGCAACAACTGCAATCAGCTACCGTTCAGAGCCGATGAGAAACAGACCACCTCTTACTGAGGTACACAGCGATACAGGAGAGGACATTTCCATGAGCTCCTGGGTGTATGGAGATCCTGCACCACCGATTCTGCGGGCTTATGTAGGGGATCCTGCTAAAATACGCCTGATTCATGGCGGTGTGAAGGAAACCCATGTATTTCATCTTCACAATCATCAATGGAAGTTGGAAGGAGATAATCCCAACTCAACGATTATTGACTCAGTTTCCATCAGCCCCCAGGAATGCTACACGCTGGATATTCTTCATGGGGCGGGGAGCCTGAACAGAACCATAGGAGATGTGATTTTCCACTGCCATCTGTATCCTCATTTTCACGAGGGGATGTGGACGCTCTGGAGGATATACGGCAGACTTGAGGATGGAACAGGTATGCTGCCGGATGGAATAGTCATTCCGCCCCTGCAGCCCTTGAAGGATCGTATCAGACCACCGAAGAAGGATGAACTGCATCCCGGTTACCCCAATTTTATCGAAGGAACCTTTGGCGAGGCACCCTTACAACCGCTTCTGGGAGTGCTTGATTCTGATGGAAACGTAACGAAGGAGCCTACAGAGCTGGAAAGGGCAAATTTTGTAAAGAATTTTGAGCCGGGGGCACTGTACTGTGACACCTGTCCCTGTCATACAGATAATTGTTGCGAGAAGCATGAGTGCTGCGAGGACTGCTGCGAGAAAGTCAAAATATTTGAGATTGCTTTAGTACAGGCAAAGGTTACCTATAATTCCTATGGCTGGAACGATCCCCAGGGAAGGTTCTTTGTGATGAAGGAGGAGCTTGAGAAACACGGTGGTCTGGAATCTTATATTGAGAAGATAGAGAAAGGAGTGCTTTGTGTAGAGCCCCTTGTAATCCGCGCAAATGCAGGGGATTGTATCGAGGTACGTCTGACCAATCTACTCCCGGAATACCTTAAGGAAAGTCCCTTCCAGATGGAAACAAAAACGGATATAGTGGGTTATCATATCCATCTGGTCAAGTTTGACACTATTGTTGCAGATGGAGCTGCCAACGGATGGAATAACATTGCAGGTGCAAGAAAATATGAGACTCTGATTGAACGTTTCTTCCTGAACACAGAATTAAGGACAGTATTTTTTCATGATCATCTATTTGCTAACTCTCATCAGCAGCACGGAGTGTTTGGAGCACTCCTGGTAGAGGAAGCGGGAGCTACCTTCCATGATATCCGTACCGGGAAAGAAATAAATTATGGTACTAAGGCAGTGATTAAGAGGATAGATGGAACTTCTTTCAGAGAATTTGCACTTTTTGTCCATGATTTTGCACTGCTATTTGACGGAGAAGGTAATCCGCTGAATCCACCCGAGGTACCCGGTTCCCATGATGATCCCGGAGTTATGGGAATTAATTACCGATGCGAACCTATGCGTGAACGTCTGAAGGATCACAGTGATCCTGCCTATATTTTCAGTTCTATCGAACATGGCGACCCCGCCACTCCAATTCTGGAAACCTATCCCGGAGACGAAATGATGATACGCCTTTTGGACGGTGCTCATGAAGAGCAGCATGCCTTCAATCTCACAGGAATGAGCTGGAAAAGAGAAATTGCCGATCCGCTTTCGCCGGATGTGGCATCCCAGACCATAGGAATATCAGAAGCTTTTAACATTCATGTTACAAAGCAGTATGATCCAGGTGATTACCTCTATTATTTTGGCGGAGCAGACGATGTGTGGCTGGGACTATGGGGAATCATAAGAGTATATCATCACCGCAGAAAGTGTCTAAAACCCTTATGTAAGGAAAGACGTCTTCCACTTCCTCCCTGTCCCGGAAAGAATGCAATTATCCGCAAGTATGAGGTGGCTGCAATTCAGAGAAAAATCAGATATAACCGATATGGAGATCATGACCCGGACGGCCTTTTGTTTGTTCCTCTTGACATGCCGCATAAGCCATCTATGAGAGTATCCTTGAATCCTCAGTTTTTGAATTATGACCCGGTATATGATTCGGGGATTAATGTGGGATATAACAACCGGGAGCAGACCGTAGGACCGGGAGAGAGCAAGAAATATCTGTGGTATGCAGACCGGGAATATGGTGCATGTATTGTGCAATCCTTTGGAGATATTAGAAATCACAGGTATCACGGATTATTTGGTGCGGTCATTGTTGAGCCGCCCGGGTCAAGGGGGTATCGGAATTTTTCGCTGTCAAAGGCTATGCATGAGGAAGAAGTGGTAATTACAGCGCCGGGGACAGAAAGCTTTAGAGAATGTGTTGTTATGATTCAAAATGGTATCCGTATGCTGGATAAGGATGGAAATCTGGTAAAGACAACTGCCTCGGAAGAGGGAGAAGCACCGGATGCAGAGGATACGGGAGAAAAGGGATATAATTACCGGTCAGAGAGATTTGCCAACCGCTTAAAAAAGGATAGCAGAATATCCCAAATCTTCAGCAGCAGGGTACATGGTGATCCTGCAACGCCTGTGTTTAAAGCATATACGAAAGAACGAGTGGTTTTCCGAACGATGATGCCTGCTGATAAGCCCAGAAACACAGGTTTCCTGATCCATGGAAATCAGTGGAAGGAACAGCCGAAAGATCCTTATTCACGGATTGTGCCAATGCAGGGTGCAGTAAGCATCGGTAATACCTTTAATATGGAATTGAGGGACGGTGCATGCTGCCCAGGTGATTATCTTTACCGTTCTGGAAGTTTGAAATGGGATGTGGAGTCCGGCATGTGGGGGATTTTCAGAGTCCTGAAGCAGGGCATAGGATGTAAATGCAGAAATACCTGTCGAAAACTTATGAATTGTATTGGTAAATAATGTTAAAAAATTAGTAGAAATTTTGGACGGTGCTCTTTTTAAAAAGGAGCACCGTTTACAGTAAAAAATCTTTAAATTTTAGAGATAATGGGATAGAGAAAACTAGGAAAATTATATACAATGTGCTATACTTAAAAAAAATGTACTAAGGAGAAAACGAAAGTGAATAAGTCCCGCAATATTAAGCAGAAATTTATTTTTTATGTGATGGCAGCAGTGATACTGTCTGCAGTATTAATCATTACAATTATGTCTATCGGAAGTGTAAAGTCTACTAATGCGGTGATGCTTGACAATATGCAGATTACAGCAAGAATTGCTTCACAGAGCATCAGCTCCAATCTGCATCTTCTTGCAGAACGGATTTATAATTTATCCACAGAGAAGACCTTTACCGATAAAGATGTCAATGCAAATGATCGAAAGAATCGATTAGACGAGATAAAGCGTCAGATTGAGTTTGTCTGGCTTTCTGTTTATGATACGACGGGACAGAAACTTTATGGGGATGATATGGCGCCTGCTTCCATTACAGATACGAAGTACTATTCATACCTGACGCAGACCTCCAATATAGTGATAGGGGAACCCTATTATGAACAGAATGTTATGCAGCTATGTGTGGGCGCTCCATTAAAAAATGGGGATGAAATTACAGGTTATCTTATAGGCAGCTATAAATATGATGTATTAAATGATGTATTGAGTCTTTTGATTTTAGGGGAGACAGGCACTGCACATATTATCAATGAAGAAGGGATTATTGTTGGAGACAGTGACCTGGAAATTGCCAAAAGTGGTACAAGCATTTATGATTTTTCATCTTCTAAAAAGAGCAGAGAAAGTTTTGAAGATATTTTAGATCATGAGACAGGATCTGACCTGATTAAACTGCATAAGATGTCTCATTATATTGGTTATGCGCCAATCCCCGGAACCAATTTCTCATTGATGATTGATGTGCCGCAGAGGGAATATATGAAGACTGCTCAACTGTCGATGATATTGTCCATTGTGTTTGGAATACTGCTGATTGTGGGAACCGGTGCAGTCATTGTTCCGGTATCTGATAAAATTTCTGTTTCTCTTGGGCGGGCAACTAAGCGTCTACAGGCATTGGCAGAAGGAAACCTGTCGGATGAGGTTGTTCAGTCGGAAAGCAATGATGAAACCAAAATCCTGACAGAGGCACTTTCAGAAACTATCTCCAGTCTGAACAGGAATATCCAGGTAATCCAAAGCAGCTTGGGGGCACTGGCAGAAGGTGATTATACGGTAGAGATCCCCAATAACTTCCGTGGTGATTTTTCGTCTATACGTAATTCTCTTAATCACATTACGGATGCCCTTAACTTGACAATGCAACAGATGAATCAGTCCTCTGAGAAAGTAAATCAGAATTCCGGAGAGGTGTCTAACTGTGCGAAACGGATGCTGGAAGGCTCCGTGAATCAACATACGCTTCTTGAACAGCTGCAGCAGAGCATGGGTGAGATAACGGAATCTATTGAAAAGAATAAGGATAATGTGATTCAAATTGAACAGTGTGCCCAGAATGCTACAGAGAAGGCAAAATGCGGAGCCGATAATATGCAGGGAATGCTTGATACCATGAACCAAATCCATTCTGCAGTGGAGGAAATCTCTCAGATTAGTCAGATGATTGAAGATATTTCCGATCAGACGAATTTGCTTTCCCTTAATGCTTCCATTGAAGCAGCAAGAGCAGGCGAAGCAGGAAGAGGATTTGCAGTTGTGGCAGGAGAGATTGGGCAGCTGTCTAATCAGACCTCCAATGCGTTGCAGCAGACAGCGGCAATCATTCAGAGCTCGGCAGAGGTTATCCAAAGGGGTCTTGAAAATGCAAAGCAGACGGCTAATGCATTCAGAGAAATTCAGGAAGTTACAAATCAATATTTAGAGATTTCCTCTAAACTGGCAGGTACAGTAAATGAACAGACTGCCTCTGTAACCTATATGAATAGCCAGCTTGTATCTCTTAAAGATATTGCAGATGATAATAAGCAGCTGGCAGAGGAGACAAATGACGTGGCAGCAAGTTCCTTAGAGCAGTCAGAAAATCTGAAGCATTATGTAGAAAGCGTGAAAATTCGGAAAATGTAATCCCGGATACAGGAGGATGGATACTAATGAAAAAAATAATTTGTATGGGACTAATTTGTGTCATGTGCCTGCTGGGTGGATGCAGTTCACAGAAGATGAAGGATGGTTTTTATACAGCAGAGATGTCTGATTTTTCCCATGGATGGAAAGAATATCTATGTATTATGGTAAAAAATGATACCATTGTTTATGCAGAATTTAATGCAAAAGATGAGAGTGGGTATATCAAGGCATGGGACAATGCTTACATGGAAAGGATGTCATCGGTATCAGGCACTTATCCTAATGAATATACCAGAGCTTATGTGGCACAGTTGATAGAAAAGCAGACTTCCGGTGGAATAGATGGGGTAAGCGGTGCCAGTTCATCGGGGGGTAATTTTTTAAAACTGACAGATGCGGTAATTGAGCAGGCAAAAAAAGGAGATTCCTGTATTACAATTGTACAATCAGAAGAGTAATCTTAAAAATCCAGAGAGGAATTTGTTGACATGTAATTCCTGTCTGGGTTTTCATTGCAGAGAAGTATGGCATAAGGAGTTTTTAGAGTGTTGGATCAATTAAGTGAAGAGGAACAGATTCGGGCAAGGCAGCGAGAACAGCGCCGCAGACAAATGCAGCTTGAAAAAAGAAAGCAGATGCAGCGCAGGGAAGCAATCAGGAAAAGACTGCCATATGTGGCAGGTGCAATTCTTGTTCTTTTTATTGTCATTGCAGGAATGAGTATTTTTCATAGCGTAACGAGGGAGAAGGAACGTGCAGAGAGCATAGAAGATACTAATGAAGTCAGTAATGCGGGAGTTCAGATTCCCCAATCGATAGCTGATGCTGAAATAAACAGCGCCGCAGAGAGTATTTTGGAAGAAAGTGGCAAAAAAACTCAGAAAACATATTCTGCCACAGCAACAGAAGATACCACGGAGATAGGGGAAGATATTATCAGCAAGCATGCACTGCTGATAGATCTGGATACAGACAGGATTGTTGCCCAGAAAGATGCCAGGAGCAGAATTAATCCTGCGTCTATGACCAAAATCCTTACAGTGCTGGTGGCAGCTGAACATGTACAGGATTTGAATGATACTTTTATCATGACTCTGGATATTACGGATTATGGTTACATTAATGATTGCAGCAGTGTGGGATTTGAAGAGGGTGAAGTGGTTACCATAAGGGACCTTTTTTATGGAACGATTCTTCCATCAGGAGCAGATGCAGCGGTAGGATTGGCAACTTATGTGGCGGGAGATCAGGAAGCCTTTGTTGCCATGATGAATGATAAACTAAAGGAGCTGGGACTGTCGGAGACGGCGCACATGACAAACTGTGTGGGCATCTATGACGTAGAGCATTATTGTACCGTTTATGATATGGCAATGATTTTAGAGGCGGCTATTGACAATGAGTTGTGCAGGGAAGTTTTGTCGGCTCACACCTATACCACATCTAGGACAAGCCAGCATTCGGAAGGAATTACTATTTCTAACTGGTTTCTGCGACGTATTGAAGATAAGGATACCGGTGGAGAGGTAGTTTGCGGCAAGACTGGATATGTGGTACAATCAGGTAATTGCGCAGCCAGCTATGGGATAGACGCATCGGGTAAGGGTTTTATTTGTGTAACTGCCAATGCCAACAGTAGTTGGCGTTGTATTTATGATCATGTGGCATTATATAAACAGTTTGCAACTAACTAAGAAATGCAGGGATGAAAATCTGCATCATATGAGGAAAAAGAGGTTACTGAACAATGGACTTGTTTGAATATATGCGATCTGCCAATATGGAGAAGGAATCTCCGCTGGCAGCCAGACTGCGTCCTGTAACGCTTGATGAGGTGGTGGGGCAGCAGCATATTATAGGGAAGGATAAACTGCTATATCGAGCCATCAAAGCGGATAAACTCAGTTCCCTTATCTTTTATGGGCCTCCGGGAACCGGTAAGACCACTCTTGCCAGAGTGATTGCCAATACCACCAGTGCTGAATTTACTCAGATTAATGCAACAGTGGCAGGCAAGAAAGACATGGAAGAGGTGGTCAAAAAAGCAAAAGACCTCCAGGGAATGTATGGTAAAAAGACAATACTTTTTATTGATGAGATACACCGCTTCAATAAGGGACAGCAGGATTATCTGCTTCCTTTTGTAGAGGATGGGACACTGATTTTGATAGGTGCTACTACCGAAAATCCATATTTTGAGGTAAACAGTGCGCTGTTATCCAGATCAGTGATTTTTGAATTAAAGCCTCTTAGCAGAGAAGATATCAGGGAATTGCTACATAGGGCAGTGTATGACAGGGAAAAAGGTATGGGAGCCTATGATGCGGTTATTCATGAGGAAGCTTTGGAATTTCTCTCTGATATCGCAGGAGGGGATGCGCGGCATGCTCTGAATGCCATTGAGTTGGGGATTATGACGACACAGCGCAGTGAGGATGGTAAAATACACATTACGCTGGAGGTGGCACAGGAATGTATTCAGAAGCGGGCAGTGCGTTATGACAAGTCGGGAGATAATCATTATGATACGGTTTCTGCTTTTATCAAAAGCATGAGAGGTTCGGATCCGGATGCAGCAGTCTACTATCTGGCGAGAATGCTTTATGCAGGAGAAAGCGTTACCTTCATTGCCCGGAGAATTATGATTTGTGCAGCGGAGGATGTGGGAATTGCAGATCCTCAGGCATTGACGGTGGCGGTGAATGCATCTTTGGCAGTGGAGAGGGTAGGAATGCCAGAAGCACAGATTATTTTGTCTGAGGCAGCTATGTATGTGGCATGTGCACCCAAAAGCAATGCCTGTGTAACTGCAATATCGGAGGCGATGAATACAGTGGAAGAAACGGGAAATCTGCCTATCCCCACACATTTGCAGGATGCCCATTATAAGGGAGCTGCAAAGTTAGGGCATGGGCTGGGATATAAATATGCCCATGATTATCCTAATCATTATGTGGAACAACAGTATCTGCCCTATGAGCTGAATGGGAAGGAATTTTATCATCCTTCAGGAAACGGTTATGAGGTAAAGATTAGGGAACATATGAGGCGAATCAAACAAACAGAAGGAAAGAAAAAAGAATGAGTTTAGAAACCGGAACCAATAACATCCCGGCGGAAAAGAAGGTTACTTCAAATAAAAAGGGAAAGAGAAAACAAAAGCGAAGAGTCAGACGGAACCGTAGAGAGGGTATCGTAAAGAAAATCCTGTTGGTGGCTATCATATTGCTTGTGCTCATAGCAGTAGCGGCAGGTGTCTTCTTTTGGCTGAAAGATAGGGAAAAATATCAGGAAAGCTCAGAAGAGATGACAGATGTTATAGAAGAAGTTTCGGTGCAGGAGCATCCGGTTTCAGATTTAGGAGAGGATATAATAGACCACATTGTGACAGCGGGAAACAGTGTGCTTGATGCCTTTCAAAAGCGCCCCGAAAGTCATGAACTGACACCGGATAACGCCGCAAATTTTGCAACCATAACCAACTGCAGCATTGATACAGATACAGGGAAGGTTACGGTCACGGTACAAGGAGATGGAGTTCCTGAAAGTGATGATAAGTATTATTATCTTTTTGCTTTAAACACATATGATAATGCTATTTTGGCAGGCAGTGATTACATTGCAAGAGATTATAAGGATAACAGCTGCACAATGACCGTGTCATTGAATCATAATACTACAGGCAGCCGGTTGTATAAAAAATTTGTTGTGGCGGTTAAAAAAGATGGGGAATATGTTCAGGTCAGTACACCGAAATATATTACCAACCCAGAAGTAATTGCAAAACATGCTTCCGTGTATCAGGAAGCCAAATCCATAAAGGGGCTTTTGGTTGATCCCAATAAACTTCGGGGAAGTGAGCTGGACGATCTTGGTGTAAAACAGGCAGCGTATAATATACCGGTTGCCAGATTGCTTGGTCCCAGCACCAATGGCGCTTACCCGACAATCAACTATACTTATAATGGGAAAACCTATACTTTTAATGGACAGGTGATAGCAGAATATGATCTGGTATTCAGTACCCTTACAGCAAAGGGGATTACCACAACAGCAATTATTCTCAACGGTCCTACATCAACATATCGACAGTTAATCCATCCTAAGGCACGAGGTGGCTCTGCTCCTTACTATATGTTTAACGGAGCAGAAGAGTCTGGTGTGGAATATATGGCTGCCATTGGTTCTTTCCTGGCAGACCGTTATTCAGACAACAAGCACGGAAAGATTTCTAATTGGATTATTGCCAATGAAATTAATGCCCGAAAAGAATGGAATTATATGGAGTATACGGATATTGAGACTTATGTGGAAGAATATGCCAAAGCCTTCAGAGTGTTTTATACGGCAATTAAAAGTGTCAGCGGAAGCGCAAGAGTGTATATTTCATTAGACCAGCAGTGGGATCGAAATCTTAAGAATAATACCAATTATGATGCAAGAGATATTTTGGATGTTTTTAATGCCAACATCAGGGCTAAGGGTAACATTGAATGGGGGTTAGCGCAGCATCCTTATAATGTACCGCTTACAGAGCCTCAGATATGGAAGGCATCTAAATATG
>CAMBLS010000045.1 GCA_945868485.1 uncultured Lachnospiraceae bacterium
CTGTTTTATTCTTCATTTTCAGTAAGTGACTGAATCCAGTTCACTTTCCTCCTTTGCCTCAATCTGTATTACCAATTTATGAGGTAGACAGATAATACTTTCTCCATTACGACTAATACTATGTTGATGAACACATAATTTATCTGGACAATCTGCATCAGAAACAGAAACCTGTCCATTACTGATTAATAACAGATTATAATTTTCATCACCATAAGAAATCGACTCTATCCGATTCTCAAACAACGAATATGTCGCTATCTCATGCCCATCCTGTATAATTCTGACGACCTCCGGGATATTTTTATTCAGTAAATAAGGAACCATCCAAAGCAAAAATGCTGATAATAGTATCCCCGCTAGCAATATAATGTCTTTTCTAATTTTATTCATGTTGCCATTTTACCACAGTCGAACATATGTTTCAAGGCTAACAACACATTTTTATAGACTTTCCAATCTGCTTATGATACGATTTGAAAGAAATAAGTTGAAAAATATCTTAAGAGAGGAATCTTGAAATGAAAATTATCTTTGCACGTCACGGAGAACCCGATTATGAAAATGATACTCTCACCGAAAAAGGCTGGAAAGAAGCCAGGCTTTTAGCAGAGCGAATCAGCAAATGGGATGTGACTGATTTTTATTGCTCACCATTAGGACGAGCACAGGATACTGCTTCCTGCACCCTAAATAAAATGAACCGAACTGCAGTTACACTGGATTGGATGCGGGAATTTTCCTATTTTATTGATGACCCCATTACTAAGAGAAACGGCATTCCCTGGGATTTTGTACCCTCTTTTTGGAGCAGTGATCCGCTAATGATGGATGCTGACCACTGGATGGAAGCAGATGTGATGAAGCAAAATCCTCAAATAGCTATTCAGTATCGTAATGTCTGTGAAAATTTAGACAAGCTGTTGGCATCCTATGGATATGTCAGAGAAAATCATTTTTATCGAATGCCTGATGCAAAGGAACGTTTTATCATACAAACACCTGATCCAAACACACCGGAAGCACTTGAAGCAGCTTTAAATCATACCGATGAACCTTGTATTGTATTCTTCTGTCACTTGGGGATTACCTGCATTGTGCTTTCTCATTTACTAAATATTCCATTCCCATTATTAGTCCACGGCTTTTTCCTTCCAACTACTTCGCTTACCATTTTATCCAGTGAAGAACGATGGGGCAACGAAGCTTATTTCCGTGTTCAGGCTATGGGAGATGTCCATCATCTTCTGTTATGTAATGAATCAATTGCTAAGGCAGGGTCATTTGCAGATGTTTTTCAAGGTTAATGCAGAAAAAACAGCACCGCATTGAAATTCATAACAATTTCAATGCGGTGTCATTTTATCCATATTCCCCTATTTTATTCTGCACTTTCAACTTCTTCTTTATTAGAAGTTTCAACCGTTAAATACTTCAATTCACCCTTTACATCTGTCACACTGTAATCCACAGTTAGACCATCAATATATTCTGCAACACTCTGTCCTGCAAGATTGTTTGCAATGTTTTCGTTATCTGCTTCATCATAATATCTTCCCACAAACTCAACAACATAATATGCATGGGAAGTTTCATCTTCAATTACGGTCAAATCACCCTCTGTGCGTCCATCTTCAAAGAGCCAGTCTGCCATATATGCAGAAATACCTGAATAATACTTTCCTTCGCTTAAACAATACTCTGTTTCAGCATCTTCGTAATTTACCTTATTGGCCTCAGAAGCATTTTCAATGCAAAGTTCTTCAAAATCCTTACCAGCCTGACGTGCCTTCATCATTGCATCTGCTTTCGCTTTCAGCTCGTCCATAGCAGCACTGATTTCTTCTTCCGAATCATCTTCCGTAAGATCAGCAGTAAAGGTAAAGCTTCTATAGTCTACCTTATCATAATCCTTTGTGTTTGCTTCATATTCTGCTTGAACATCATCATCTGAAGGTGCCATCTGTTCCAGCATTTTATCATAGTATGCACTAGCCACCATACTTTCCTTTACGAAGGCTGCCACATTATTTTCAGTCGCATAAGCACCAAAACTGGTCTTGTAGTATTCACTTACACTTACTCCCGCTGCATCTGCTGCTTCCTTAATTCCATTTACAAAATTTTCATAATCTTCGGAAGTATCATAAGTAAAACCAGTCCTTGCCGCATCATCTGCGATGGCTTTATTCTGTTTGATCTGTTCTACGGTCATCTCATCAAACAAATCCTTCCAGGTCATCCCATCCATATATTCCTGTTCATCAAAATCCCTGGAAGTATCTAATCCAAAATAAGGCAGAATAGATGCATAGGTGTTCAGATAATTATTGACAGTAGACTGATAGTAATAATCATACTCAAGCTGTGTCAGTTCATGATCGCCTATTTTTACATAAGTTTGATTTAAGACTGCATTCTTTTTCATAAAAGAAAAAGCAATAGAACCAGCAACCACCGCAATAAATACAACACCAATCAGAACAGCAACTGCCTTTGTCATTTTTTCCTGACGCTGGTCTTTTATTTTCTGCTGCTTTCTAGCCTCTATTTTACGTTCATATTTAGTCTGCGCCTTCTGTTGTGTCTGTGTTTCAGGCGTATTTTTTTTAGCCATTTTTCATCCTCCTCATCAAAACATTTATCCAGCATTTCACAAGGCACATTATATAACGAATTTGTGTACAACCTGTGAATATTGCTGGTTAAATTTCTATTTTTGATTAATGTAATTTACCAATCCCTCAGCAGCAATAATTTTCTGCATAAACTCAGGGAATGCCTGTCCCTTAAACTGTGTTCCTTTAGTTAGGTTCTTTATCATACCAGAGTCAAAATCAACCTCAACCTCATCTCCTGCCTCAATTCCTTTAGAGGCTTCAGGACATTCAATAATAGGAAGACCGATATTGATGGCATTTCTATAAAATATTCTGGCGAAAGTTTCAGCAATAACACAGCTTACTCCTGCAGCTTTAATTGCAATGGGCGCATGTTCTCTGGAAGAACCACAGCCGAAATTCTTATCAGCTACAATAATATCACCCTTCTTGACATTCTTAATAAAATCTTTATCAATATCCTCCATGCAGTGTGTTGCAAGCTCTGCCGGGTCGGAAGAATTTAAGTATCTTGCGGGAATGATTACGTCAGTATCTACGTTGTCACCATATTTAAAAACAATTCCTTTTGCTGCTTTCATAATTCTTTTCCTTTCTCACTTATTATAACTGGCACGGACAGGAAATCTTTCCTGTAATGGCACTTGCCGCTGCAACTGCTGGACTAGCAAGATATATTTCAGAATTTACATGTCCCATACGCCCTACAAAGTTGCGATTGGTGGTGGAAACACACCTCTCGCCTTCTGCCAGAATTCCCATATATCCGCCAAGACAAGGTCCACAGGTAGGTGTACTTACCACAGCTCCTGCTTCAATAAAAATTTTAAGTAACCCCTCTTCCATTGCCTGCATATAAATGGATTGGGTTGCCGGAATAACAATGCAGCGCATTCCCTTTGCCACATGCCTGCCCTTTAACACCTCTGCTGCAATACGCATATCATCAATTCTTCCATTCGTACAGGAACCGATTACTACCTGATCAATCTTGATATCCTCTGTAATTTCATCAATAGTCTTTGTATTCTCAGGGAGGTGCGGAAATGCAATGGTAGGTCGAAGACTGCTTAAGTCAATGGTGTATTCCTCGTCATAAGCTGCATCCTCATCCGCCTCATAAACAGTGTAAGACTTTTTAGAATGTTCCTGCATATATGCAATAGCAAGCTCATCTACCGGGAAAATGCCATTCTTTCCGCCCGCCTCAATTGCCATATTGGCAATGGTAAAACGATCATCCATCGTCAAATTCTTAATGCCCTCTCCTGTAAATTCCATAGATTTGTACAGAGCACCATCGACACCAATCATTCCGATAATATGTAAAATAACGTCCTTGCCGCTGACCCATTTAGAGGGCTTTCCTATCAGATTGAACTTGATTGCAGCAGGAACCTTGAACCATGCCTTTCCGGTAGCCATTCCGGCAGCCATATCAGTGCTTCCCACTCCGGTTGAGAAGGCGCCTAATGCTCCATAGGTACAGGTATGGGAATCCGCTCCGATAATCACATCTCCTGCTACAGTTAATCCCTTTTCAGGAAGAAGTGCATGCTCAATTCCCATTTCTCCCACTTCAAAATAATTGGTAATCTCATTGCGGTATGCAAACTCTCTCACACATTTACAGTGTTCCGCAGATTTAATATCCTTGTTCGGAACAAAATGATCCGGCACAAGTGCAATCTTATCCTTGTCAAACACACCGTCAACCTTCATCTTTTCCATTTCTTTAATGGCAACCGGGCTTGTGATGTCATTTCCAAGTACCAGATCTAAATCTGCCTCTATCAGCTGCCCTGCTTCTACTTTATCAAGTCCGGCATGTGCTGCCAGTATTTTCTGGGTCATTGTCATTCCCATAGCAAATTACCTCCATATATATTATTTCTCAGTATTTACCGACACTCAATTATTATGATTTTATCACAACAAGCCTTGTTTGAAAACATGCAAAATTTAATCAAAAAATCCCTTACCCCATTCGAGTAAAGGACTTTTATGCTTATCAAGGCAATATTTCATAGTAAATATTCTGTTCCATCAATTTCCTTGCATCCACACTCTTCTGATTGTATGCAAGAACAAGTTTCGCATAAGCTGCTTCCGTAGAAATATTTGTAAGCGGAATCACGCCTGAATTCAATAGTTCCGCGCTGGTTGCATACAGCTTCTCTGAAGGTTTAAAGGAGCTTGCATAGACCGCTATGCCCTGTTTCCTGCATCTGTTCACAAATTCCACTGCCGAATATCTGCCCTCTCCTCCGCATACGGTAGCTGCATGGTAAGTACAGTGAAGCACTGCTCCCACATGCTCATCCAACAGAATTTGGTTATAGTCTTTTCCCGGATAGGGTCTGATCAGCAGAATGTTCTTTTCAAAGGCATTGTTCCTAATCACAAGCTTTTCTCTGGGTGCATTCAATTCTTCCAACATTGGGTTTTGTTCATGTACAATTCTTTCAAAATGCTCATTATCCACCCTCCCGAAATCTATGCCCCCATAACTGGAGAACTGATCCAGATAGGTATCTGCTTCCTGCAGCCTTGTCGGAAGATATACAATATTTTCTTTTTTGTCATTTTGGAATATGACGAAAACACCTTTTACCTTTCTTTCACGAATAAAAGATACCGCATTACAAAAGTTTGCAAGACCATTGCTTCTTTTATCCTCTAATGCATAATTGCTTGCAATCAATACAATTGGAATTGTAGTATGTGCAAAGCAAAAGCCTGTCATTGCAGCAGTATAGGCCAGTGTATCCGAACCATGGGTAATAATAATTCCATCGTATTCATCAAAATTCACCTGATCCAGACAGTCAAATAATATTTTCCAATATGCCGGAATTAAGTTTTCACTTAATATATTCATTGGCTGAAGTACTTCAAACTCCGTGTCTATGCCATAATTTTCCTGATACAGCGTTATCAGGCGGCAGGCTGCCGCTGAATTCACATTGATGATGTTTTCATCAATCTTGCTTCCGATGGTTCCTCCAGTCAAAACTACAAGAATTCTCACAAATACGCTCCTTTTTAAAGATATTGAATATCTAATAAAAGCCAGGGAATTTTAATCCCCGGCTTTTGTATTTTACATAAGTTCTGATTAGTTATTGATTAACTTATCGCTTTCATTGTTCCAACTATAAAGCTTACGAATTTCCTTACCAACCTGTTCTGAAGGATGCTCTGCAGCAAGCTTTCTCATTGCCTTGAAGTGAGCCTGACCACCGGCAGCTGACATATCAAGCAGGAAGTCCTTTGCAAACGTACCATCCTGAATATCCTTTAAGATCTTCTTCATGGTCTTCTTAGTCTCATCAGTGATGATCTTAGGTCCTGTAATGTAATCACCATATTCAGCAGTGTTGGAAATAGAATATCTCATTCCTTCAAAGCCTGACTGATAAATCAGGTCAACAATCAGTTTCATTTCATGGATACATTCGAAGTATGCATTTCTGGGATCATAGCCTGCTTCTGTCAATGTTTCGAAACCTGCCTGCATCAAAGCACATACACCACCGCAAAGCACTGCCTGCTCACCAAATAGGTCTGTCTCTGTTTCGGTTCTGAAAGTTGTTTCAAGCACACCGGCTCTTGCGCCACCGATTGCCAGTGCATATGCCAGTGCTTTATCAAGTGCCTTGCCTGTAGCATCCTGATGAACAGCTACCAGACAGGGAACACCCTTACCAGCCTGATATTCACTTCTTACGGTATGACCGGGTCCCTTAGGTGCAATCATGGTAACGTCCACATTCTTAGGCGGAACAATCTGGTTAAAGTGAATGTTGAATCCATGTGCAAACATTAACATATTGCCTTCTTCCAGATTGGGTTCAATATCCTTCTTATACATAGCAGCCTGTAATTCATCATTGATAAGAATCATGATAATGTCTGCTCTCTTAGCAGCCTCTGCTGCTGTATATACTTCAAAGCCCTGTGCTTCAGCCTTTGCCCAGGATTTTGAGCCTTCATAAAGACCAATAATAACATGGCATCCTGATTCCTTTGCATTTAATGCATGTGCATGTCCCTGGCTACCATAACCGATAACTGCAATTGTTTTTCCTTCCAGTAAAGAGAGGTTACAATCTTCCTGATAATAAATATTTGCCATTTTACTGACTCCTTTCCTATGAGGTTCTTCCTCCGTTAAATATATACCCACTGCATTTTACAGATAAGTAACGTTTTCTGTTCCTCTACCCAAACCTGCAATACCTGTTCTCGCAAGTTCCAATATCTCATATCCTTCCAACAGATTGATAAATGCATCTATCTTGTCCTGATTTCCGGTAAGCTCCACAATCAAGCTGTCAGCAGCGACATCAATTATTTTCGCTCGGAAAATATCTGCTACTGCAATCACACCCTGTCTTTCCTCACGACCAGTTCTAACCTTGATTAAAGCAAGTTCACGATATACGCTGTTTTCCGGTGCAAGTTCCTTGACATCTCTTACATCCACCAGCTTTGCAACCTGCTTTTCAATCTGGTCAAGAATTTCATCATCTCCTGAAGCAACAATGGTGATTCTTGTAAAACGGGGATCTGCTGTAACACCAGCCGTTATGCTTTCAATATTATAGCCTCTTCTTGAGAAAAGACCTGAAATTCTGCTTAAAACACCCGAAGTATTATCTACCAAAAGCTGAAAAACTTTTTTATGCAACTTTTCATCCTCCTTAATGTTTGCGTATTATTGTATCAATATCTATCCAAAAAGTCAACTTACATAATTAACTAATATATTGATTTATTTTAATCTGTTTCCTTACATTTTTGTAACGCAAGTGTGCCCGTACGTGCCACTTCCACAATGCTCACTGACTGAAACATGCTAATTAGCAATTGGATACGGTCAGGAGTGTCACACATCTGAATCAACATCATATTCTTAGACATGTCTACAATCTGTGCATTCATAATCTCACAGATTTCCATAATATCCCGACGATTACCCTTGTTATATTTTACTTTAATAAGGAGTAATTCCCTGCTGATACTGCTCTCCTCATCAAAAGTTTTCACTTTAATAACATCAAGCTTTTTATTCAATTGCTTTTCAATCTGTTCGATGGTTCGCTTATCGCCGCTACTGACAATTGTCATGCATGAAACATCTGCATGATCTGTTTCTCCAACTGCCAAAGAATCAATGTTAAAGCAACGTCTTGAAAACAGACCTGCAACTTTACATAGTACACCGGAACGGTTTTCTACCAAAACGGAATAAATCTTTTTCATATCAGCACCCCCTATCTTACCAAATCCATGGGATCAATCAGGCATTCCAAAAGCACGGATTCATCCTTCTCAAGAAATTCATCCAAAATCTCATCTGCCCTATTCATATTCTCAAGTCGTAAAAACTTCATGTCATACGCTGCCGAAAGCTTCTCCAAATCAGGACTTCCAGATAAATCTACTACCGAATAATGATCCTTATAGGTATAATGCTGATACTCTCTTACCATTCCAAGATAATTATTTTTTAGTACCACGATTTTAACAGGAATATCGTGTTGACGCATGGTAGCAAGCTCCATCATAGACATCTGGAAAGAACCATCTCCACAAACTGCAATCACCTGCTTAGACTTATCTGCAAGCTTTGCCCCCATTGCTGCCGGAATGGAATATCCCATGGTTCCCATACCACCAGAAGTAAGGAACCTTCCATCCTTCACAATATGGTATCCACATGACCATATCTGGTTTTGACCTACATCAGCCACATAAATGCCATCATCCTGCATTTTTTCGGACATCATGGTGATAAAAGCTGCCGGATCCACATAATTGGGATTAGGCTTTCTCTTAGGTGCCATTTTTGTCTTATACTCATTGAGTGAATTAATCCACTCCTTATGCTCACAACCAAATTCCTGTGCCAGAAGATCCGCAAAAATATGTTTCGCATCCCCTACAAGAGGAATGGTCGGACCTACGTTCTTGCCAATTTCAGCAGGGTCTACATCAATATGAATCAACACCTTGTTTTCGGTAATTAAATCAGGCTGGCTTACCGCACGGTCTGCCACTCTGGCCCCCACCATAATAAGCAGATCCGATTCATTCATAGCACGGTTCGCATATGGCTTTCCATTATTGCCTACCATTCCAAAATAAAGAGGGTGCCTTGTAGGCATGACTCCTATTCCCATCATTGTAGATACTACAGGTATCTGATGCTTTTCTGCAAATCTGCGAAGTTCCTTTTCCCCATCAGAGAGTAACACCCCGCCACCTGCACAGATAATTGGTCGATTTGATTTCTCAAGTTCTGCAACCACCTTTTTGATCTGTGCCATATTTCCTTTTACTGTAGGTTTATATGTACGCATGGAAATCGTTTCAGGATAAGCAAATTTTTTGATTTCCGCATTCTGTATATCAATTGGAACATCTATCAGGACAGGACCTTTTCTTCCCGTGTTTGCAATATGAAATGCCTCCTTGAAAATACGGGGAATATCACTGACATTTTTTACCAGATAGCTGTATTTAACAAAGGATTCCACGGCGCCTGTAATATCTGCCTCCTGAAACACATCACTTCCTAGCAGTTCTGAATTAACCTGACCGGTAATGCATACCAAAGGAATACTGTCTGCAAATGCGGTAGCAATGCCGGTGATTACATTGGTTGCTCCCGGACCTGATGTAACGGCACATACACCCACTTTGCCGGACACTCGTGCAAGTCCACTTGCCGCATGAGCTGCATTCTGTTCTGTTCTGATTAATACCGTCTGAATAGGTGACTCCAAAATACTGTTATAAAATGGGCAGATAGCTACACCCGGATAACCAAAAACATATTCTACCCCTTCTGCCTCCAAACATTTTACAATTGCGTCTGCTCCTATCATTTTTTTATCCTTTCAATCCCTTAAAATTTTTTAAAAAAGTCCGCCAGTGGCTTTACCACAGCACCCAAATCCTTAATTGCCTTATTCAGTCCTTCAAAGTCTATCGCCTCTATCTTTTCCATGACCTCCGCAACGGACTCCGCATTTTCAGTTATGAAAGTATCCATTTTGTCTCCCATTCCCGTTATGGATGTGCTCATCTGTGTTACGCTCTCAATCGCTGTATCGGCAAGGATAATGGTTTCTGATACCTGCGCCATAATTTCATTTGCATTGTCCACCGTTCTAAGTACCTGCGGAACGATCATAAGCGCACAAACTGCCAGTATACCCGCAATGACAATTGATGTTGCTGTCCTGACTCTAGCATAAAAAAGCTGCTTTTCTGAATTTTTGACAAGTTTCTCCAGATAGTCCCGTTCCGTTAGCTCCTGTTCTTCCACAGTCTGCTCCTGTAAATCCTGCTGAGTTATCTTCTGTTCTTCATTTCCCATGTTTATTCCTCCATCCCCAATAATTTTTTTGCTACCTTGACCGCCTCTGCTGCATCTCTGGAATATCCGTCCGCACCAATTTCCTCTGCAAACTCCTGAGTAATTACAGCACCGCCTATCATAATTTTTGCATCAATATTACATTCTCTGGCATAATCCACCACCTTTTTCATCTCAAGCATGGTGGTAGTCATAAGTGCCGATAATGCAATAATCCTTGCATGATGTTCAGCTGCTGCTTTCACAATGGTTTCTTTCGTGACGTCCTTACCAAGATCAATTACCTGAAACCCATAATTTTTCAGCATTAATGCCACCAAATTTTTGCCTATATCATGAATGTCTCCTTCCACTGTTGCGATTACCACCACAGGCATTTCCCCAGCCTGTTCTCCGGTTGTGAGAAGCGGCTCCAGATATTCAATGGCAAGTTTCATGGACTCTGCACTTGCAATAAGCTGTGGAAGGAAATATTTCCCCTTATCAAACAGATCTCCAACCTCATTAATTGCCGGAAGAAGTAACTCATTCAATATATAAGATGCTTCCTGACCTTCTTCCACTGCCTTCTGGGTATGTTCCCTAATTTGTTTCCGGTTTCCTTTCATAACATCCTGATAAATCTGATGCATTGATGAAAGATCCTGCTTAGAAATCCCCTTTTCGGCTTCTTCCTTTTTCACTGCGGTAACAGTGCCAGCCATAAGACTCTGCTGCTTTGCCGCAAGTGCTGCCGCTCTTTCCTTATAGGATGCCATTCTTTCTATATATCGTACATCTGCCTCCTCCTTATTCATCAGGAGATCAGATGCAAAAGTCATATTGACCAGCAACTCCTGTGACGGATTTGCAATTGCCATAGTAAGCCCTTCCTGAATAGCCATCGTAAGAAATGCCGTATTTACAAAGCTTCTTTCCGGTAATCCAAAGGAGATATTGGACAGTCCGCAAGTTGTCGCAAAGCCTTTAGATTTACAATATCGAATCGTCTCCAGTACTTCTCTTGCTGCCCTGGGATTTGCCCCAACCGTAGTAACAAGTCCATCCACAATAATATCTTCCTTAGTCATTCCCATATCCAGTGCCATCTGACTGATTTGATCTATAATGGAAATCTTTTCTTCCAGACTTTCCGGTAATCCCTTATCTGATAAGGGAAGAAGGATAAACATGGCACCATATTTTTTTGCAATCGGTAAAAGCTTGCTAAGCTTTTCAGTTTCTCCCGATATCGAGTTAATCAATGCTCTTCCCGGATATCTACGCAATGCTGCTTCAATCACATCCACATGGCTGGAATCAATGGAAAGGGGAAGGTTCGTTGCCACCGTCACTTCATCAAGAACTTTAAGCATCATTTCCTTTTCATTGATGCCACTCATCCCCATGTTAATGTCAAGTAAAGCCGCCCCACACGCCTCCTGTTCCTCAGTAAAGGTCAAAACCATATCAAGACTTCCTGACCGAAGTTCTTCCTGCAATTTCTTTTTTCCAGTAGGATTAATACGTTCTCCCACGATCATAAATGGTGAATCAAGCCCAAATGCAACTGTCTTTCTTTCACTGCTAAGATACCTGATACCCTCTTTGAAATGAGACTGTACCTCCATTGCTGCTGTTGCTTCCACCAACTTCTGAATGTATTCAGGAGAAGTGCCGCAGCACCCGCCTAAGACAGATGCCCCTGCTTCCACCAGCTTTTTCATTTCCCGCGCAAAAGTATCGGCATCCATATCATAAACCGTTTTCCCTGCTTCATTCAGGCTTGGCATACCGGCATTAGGCTTGGCAATCACCGGGATTGAAACCGCCTTGGAAATTTCCCGTATCAGTTCAATCATTTTATCCGGTCCTGTAGAACAGTTCGCCCCAATCGCACATGCCCCCAGTTTTTCTAAGGTCACGGCTGCAGTCACTCCATCGGTTCCGTAAAGGGTTCTTCCATCACTTTCAAAGGTAAGAGTTGCCATGACAGGTAACTCACAGACCTCCTTAGCTGCAATCAATGCCGCCCTGGTCTCCTGCAGACTCATCATGGTTTCTACAACCAAAAGATCTGCTCCTGCATCATCAATCAGTTTAATCTGCTCTTTATAGATATCTATCAATTCCTCAAAATCCATATCACCCATAGGAGCTAATTGTCTTCCGGTCATAGTAATATCTCCGGCGACAAGTGCTTTATCCCCGGCTGCCTCCTTGGAAAGCGCTATCAACTGATGGTTGATCTCAGCAATCTGATCCTCCAGCCCATATTCTTTTAACTTGATGCGGTTTGCCGTAAAGGTAGGCGCATAGATGATATTGCTTCCAGCCTCCACATATTCCCTTTGGAATTCCACAAAAATATCGGGATGCTCTATAATCCATTTCTCCGGACATACTCCACCGGGCATGCCTCTTTTTAGCAGATTCGAACCAGTAGCTCCATCCAGATAAATAAGTTTATTTTTTGTTAATTTCCAAAATTCTTCAATCTTCACGTCCATACTCCACATATTGATTGTTTATACTGCTTTTTCAATGTTAGCATAATTTTGTCAAAACTACAATTTACAAATATACGTTTTTTACAGGGAAATATTTAATCCCTTGATTTCAAAATTCAACTATGATAATTTATTAATGTATATAACTGAACTAATGACAGGGGGATTGATTTTGAAAATTTTAAACTCCAAAATAAGAACAGCTTATACCAGATACCTGTTTCTGTTTTTTTTAATAATGTTTATATTGGCCGGATGCGGAAAAAATGCTGAACTCGAAAACTATAAGGCAAATATGAATCAGTTCTTTGAAAATATAAGGATTATTGATTCTTCCATAAATTCCATTGATCCTAATTCAGAAACTGCTGTCACGGATCTTTTGACGATGCTGGATACCATGAACACTTCTTTCGAGCAGATGGCTTCTCTGGAGGTGCCTGACGGATTTCCCGGTGTGGAAGAGCTTGCAGATGAGGCAAGTCAGTATATGTCTGAGGCAGTTTCCTATTACCACCAGGCTTATGATGGAGAATATGATGCTACTATGGAAGATGTTGCCCGTCAGAATTATGAACGCGCTAATGTAAGATTTCAATATATCGTTTCCATTCTGCATGGAAATATCCCAGAGGAAATTTACAGCACAGAGGATATGGATACTCCGGAAGCAACCGAATAGTCTATAAACCAAATTTATCAGATTAAAAACGCCTGAGAAACATTCTCAGGCGTTTAATCATTCTAAATTGATATTATTCATGTCATTATTAAGACTAATGCTTTACTTTAAGATTCTAATCTGACCAATCAAAGGTACTTCTTTTTCTTCCTGATTGATAGCTGCGATAAATCCCATAAACCAACATACAATCATAAAAATTCCCCAAATCCATCCAATACATGGGATGATTGACAATAAGGAGAATAACATGATTACAAGTGCCTGGTTAACATGAAATTTTGCACCTTCCTTATCCCCTGCCAGAATTGCAACCAAAAATCCAATCCATGTAAGATATGCTACAATGCTTGTTGTTTTTGCATCCATTTTAATTTCCTCCTCATACAACATTTATATTTACAATTAACCCTTGCATTTAAATTGTAATACATTGTTCAATATAATACTATACCTTATAAAAGTTATTGACGCAAGTAGATTATTTGATGCTTGGATATCTTATCATTGATATTTCATTTTTTAAGCAAAACAAAAAATTCTTATCATCTTTATCATCCACTGTACTAAAATGACCACAATCGCCACATACATATAATATTGTATGTGAATTTCCCGCCCTACTATAGTTTTTCTAATATGCCTTCTATAAAAATATAAGAGCATAAAATGCAAATATGCAAGAATCCCAAATATTACCGTCGGATTAAGCTGCAAACTTCTGATAAAATCACCTTGAAAAAGATAATAAAAGGCTCTGGTTCCACCACATCCAGGACAAGGTAGCCCACACATTTTGCGTATTGCACATGCCGTAAACTCTCCATACCTCTCATATCCTATGTTAGTAAACCATACTCCCAAAATACAAAAAGGCAACCAGACTATCTTTCCAATCTGATAAAACACCTCATCTACTCTAAGTTTTCGCAATTCTGTCATTTTAATAAAATACACCTGAAAATTCATTTACAAGCTCACTATAAACTGCAGATTTACTGATAATCACAGCAGTAATAAGAATTGCTAAAGAAATACCGCCTGTTGCTATACCAGCAATCGCCATTCCTTTACCATCATATTTAAAACACAATGTGATAACACCAAGCACTACTGCAGCAATTGCAAGAACAGCACTGAAAAGCCCAAGGCAACAGCATAACAAAGAAATTATACCACATACCAGAGAGGCAATTGCAAAACCAATATTTCCTCCGTTCTGAGCCTCATTCCTAACAGGTTCCGAATAATACTTTGGTTCTTCCGTTCTAAAAACTGAGGTCTGTTCGGACCCATAGCTAGTATTGCTTTCTTCCTGATATACAAAATTCTGTTCAGGTTTTATTTCTTCCGCATCTGCGATTTTTTCATATGCAGGCTGTACTGTCTCACTTGAAAATACACCTCCCGCAGTAGCAGTTTGTTCCTGACTCTGCTCTACAGGCTGCTCTAATTTGGTGCCACAGTTACTGCAGAATTTAGCCGAAGCACTATTTGCGCTTCCGCATTCTGTACAAAAAATTGTTTTGTTTTCTTCGCTCATTTTCCCCTGTCTTTCCCGCACGAAAACTACCTTGAAGGGCACATTCAAATGCGTAAGTTTTTACTTATATTAAATCATTTCAGCCAAAATGTCTATACTTGAACCGGATGGTTTTTAATCTATACAAAAATAAAGAGAGCTCTTCAAGCCATACAATAACTTAAAAAGCCCTCAATATTACACTACTACTTAATAATTTGCAAAAATTATTTAGAACTTGCCAGCTTTAGCCGCTTCCTCAATAGAAACTGCGACTGCAACAGTCATACCAACCATCGGGTTGTTACCTGCACCAATCAGCCCCATCATTTCTACGTGAGCAGGTACA
>CAMBLS010000046.1 GCA_945868485.1 uncultured Lachnospiraceae bacterium
GGGCAAAAATATGCTTTTCGTTTCAAGATGTATGCCTGCCTCATCATTGCAGGTATTGCCTTGCTGCTCTTCGGCTTCTGTGATACGCAGCTGATTTCCTTGTATTTAAGCGACAGTGGCAGCGTAGGAGATATCACGTTGGCACTGAAATATGGTCAGGAATATCTAGTGATTATGATGGCTGGACTGATCCCCTTTGCAATCAGCCAGGCATATGTCAGCACTATCCGTGAGACAGGACAGACCTTTGTCCCAATGCTGGCTGGCATTGTTGCTGTTGTGGTTAATCTTGTGTTGGATTATATTTTAATCTTCGGCATCTTTGGAAGTCCGGCACTTGGTGTGCGGGGCGCTGCTTTAGCTACCATCATTGCCCGCATTATTGAGTGTATCATCGTGGTTGTCTGGACACATATGCATAAAGAGACAAACCCTTATATCGTGGGCGCTTACAAAAGCCTTTTCATCCCAGGCAGCATTTTAAAAGATATCATGATTAAAGGAACTCCTTTAATGTTAAATGAGATGTTCTGGGCAAGCGGTATGACTGTAATTGTACAATGCTATGCCGTGCGTGGTCTTGAAGTTGTAGCTGCTCAGAATATTTCCTCCACCATCACCAATCTTTTCAACATTATATACCTGCAGCTGGGCAGCTGTATTGCGATTGTAGTGGGACAGCTTTTAGGAGCAGGTAAAATTGAAGAAGCCAAGGATGCAGATAACAAGATGATTTTCTTCAGTGTCTTTTGCTGCACCTGTGTAGCCGCAGTTATGTCCGTGGTTGGAAGATTTTTCCCTTCCATTTATAATACTGAAGAAACCATCAAAGCACTGGCAAGAACCTTCATTACCATCTCTGCACTGGTAATGCCCTTCTGCGCATTCTGCCACTGTGCATATTTTACTTTACGCTCCGGTGGAAAGACCATGGCCACCTTCCTCTTTGACAGCGTATATACCTGGGTACTTGTAATTCCATTTGCTTATGTTTTAGCACATTATAGCAGTTTAACAATTGTCACTGTTTTCTTTCTGGTACAGTTTATGGAATTCATTAAAATGATAATAGGTTACTTTATGGTAAAGAGTGGTGTATGGCTGCAGAATATTGTGGATCAGTAATCAATTCTTCTGCCATCTGGAACAGCTCCTGTGGCGATGTTCTCTGCCTCCAGCGCCTTGCGTTGTTCCTTCTCCAGCTTATTTCTTATCCGTAACTCCTTAAAAAAGGTGGTAAGCATATGAGTGCATTCCTCCTGAAGTACACCCCTTGTTACCTTTACCTGATGGTTAAATTCCGACATTTCCAGAATATTCAGTACAGAGCCGCCACATCCCGCCTTGGGATTCATGCTGCCCATAACCACCTCGTCAATTCTTGCCTGTACAATAGCCCCCGCACACATCTGGCAGGGTTCCAAAGTAACATAGAGAGTGCACCCTTCAAGACGCCAGTCCCCTATTTTTTTACTCGCTTTATTGATGGCTGTAATTTCCGCATGGGCAAGGGTATTCTTGTCCGTATTCCGGCGGTTGTATCCCCTGCCGATAATTTTTCCTTCATATACAATCACGCATCCGATGGGCACTTCCCCCAGTGTATAGGCTTTCTTTGCTTGTCGGATAGCCTCTTTCATGTACTTTTCCTGTTCTGTCATTGTTTCTTCCGTTCCTATCTTTCTTTAAGCATTCTACATTAAATTTCTTTTTAATCAACACCTCTCAGTGCAACCTCTCCGTTCATTCCTGGAACTTTCCTTATGCTCTCTGCAATTCGCTCCATTTCATCTTTACTATACCCATGAAATCCCTGCCTAATTACATTCTCATTATCCTGATACTGTTGCAGGAAGTATCGTGGACAGCCCTTAATCCATTCCGCAATTTTCAATAAATCTTCCCCGGTATGTAATTCCTTTACCACAGTTGTCCTGAATTCATAATCGATATCGGATTGCTTAAGAAGCTCTACTGACTGTTCTAATCTATCCAGACAAAACTTGGAATCCTCATCACACGTGCCCACCGTCATAGCGTACTTTTCCCGGCAGTTCTTGATATCCATTGCAACATAATCCACCATTTGTTTCCCCAAAAGCTGTTCCAGAACATGCGGAGCATAGCCATTGGTATCCAGCTTTACCTGATAGCCAAGTGCCCTTATCTTCTCAATAAACTCCGGCAAGTCTGCATGCAGAGTAGGTTCACCCCCTGTAATGCACACGCCCCTAAGAATACTTTTTCTCTTTTTCAGAAAACTTAATATTTCTTCCTCTGAATATACTCCCTGATACAATGGATCCAACACCAGTCCTCCATTATGACAGAAAGGACATCTGAAATTGCAGCCGCCTACGAAAATAGTAGCTGCCACACGTCCCGGATAATCCAAAAGCGTAGTTTTGTTTAATCCTGCAATCAACATTTTCGTTCCTCCATTTTAGTTGACAAACAGACTAAAAGACCATATACTACAAGAAAGTCTTTTAACCGTGGCGCTTTGTTTTCAGGGAAGCTGTCATGGCTGCCCTGCATAAGTGGCGTTTGACGATTGGGTCTTGCGCAATGGATGTCTGCGAACCGTGTCAGGTTGGGAACAAAGCAGCACTAAGCAGAAATTTCCATGTGCCGCAAGGGTGCCTGATCCGAGTTAACTGTGCAGGTAACGCATGGCAGTTTCCCTGAAGATGAAGAACACGGTTTTTTATTTACAATTCTACCCGTCTCATGTAATATCCGAATTTTCCGATTTCCACAGCTCCATCACATTCAAACCCTTCAAAACCAAACATTACTGCTACCATCTTTTCTCTCTCAAAATATGCTCCCGGAACTCCTATATAAAAGCAGTTCCCATCTCCACCAAGATTCCTGTCTGGTCCTAGGATTAAATGTCTGTAATTATAAAATCCATGAAGTAAAAAACTATTATTAACAAGCCTTTGATACGATGCCTGCAACACGATAAAATCTTTGGGTTCGATAGACAAGAAAATTCTCTCATCGCCAAAAGGATGTACCACCTTATAGGTTCTTTGAAGCTGCTCCCATTTATCTTCTGAAGCAGGTATCTCAACCCTCGTCCTTCTATCATCTTCCCAAACTTCCCGCACCTCTTCCTCTGAATCTTGCTGCACTTCTTCCTTGATGATTTGCTTTACCTGCATTATTCCTTCTGCAGCCTGCAAATCAGGTTGATTTAAGTACCCGCATATCTGACTGTGCTCGTCCAAATAAAATGCCATGCCCTGTAAAGCATTCTCCGGATAACACCTATCTCCTATCCGAATCATCTCCCGAGATATTGCGATTCTCTTTTCTTCAATGGCTCTTCCCTTTTGAAAAATTACTGTTTCCCATGGCAGCCATTCCCCCTGTATCAGGAGCGACAGCATAAATTCCCCTTCAAATATTCCCAAATCAGAACGTGCCTGAATATCCAATAAACAGGCATCCCTTTCCCGCACGACCTTAACAAATCCTGCTGTATTCTGCTTTATCCCACCCTGATACAGTGATAAATATACTATTTTTTTTTCATACAAAAACAACCTTATCCCTCCCAACAGTCCTCTACTATTGTATTCGAGAATAAGGTTGCTCATTACATATAGTTATTGATTACTTTCTTTTTAACTATTATTTCCATCCAAATATTTCATATAGTTATATACCATCATGGCAATCTTAAATGTCAATGCATCGTCAAATGTACGCACATCCAACCCTGTACTTTTCTGAAGCTTTTCCACACGATAGACCAGTGTATTTCTATGAATAAACAACTGTCGTGAAGTCTCAGAAACATTCAGATTATTTTCAAAAAATTTGTTTACTGTTGATACAATCTCCTCATCAAATGATCCAGGATCATTGTCACCAAAAATTTCATCAATAAAGAGTCTGCACAAGTTGACAGGAAGCTGATATATCAAACGTCCAATACCAAGGTTTCCATAAGCATTGACTCTTTTCTCTACATAAAATATCTTGCCTACGTCTAATGCCATCATTGCTTCCTTATAAGACTTAGACACATCTTTTAATTCCTGAACAATCGTACCATAACCTACTCTTACATTTAACATTGCTTCTGTGTTAATCATATCTACAATTGTCTCAGCAATCTTTCCAATCTCAGCGTAACCATCATTAGGCTCCAAAGCTTTAATTAAAATAATATTACTCTCGTCCACCGCTGTAATAAAATCACCAGACTGTGTAGAAAACATTCCACGCAAAAGTTCAGCCGTTGTATTGTCTTTTTCTACACCTGTCTCAATAACCAATACAACTCTTGGAACCGTCACTTCAATATGAAGCTTTTTCGCGCGATTATACACATCTACCAAAAGCAGGTTGTCCATCATTAAATTCTGAAAGAAATTATTTCTATCAAAACGTTCCTTATATGCAACGATAAGTTGCTGCATCTGGCTTACAGCAATTTTCCCTACAAGATATGTCTCATCATTTTCTCCACTTGCTACCAAAATATATAAAAGCTCGCCTTCATCTAAAACTCGAAGCAAATGATCCTTTCCTATCACCTGACTGTCTGCCGGAGAATTTGCAAATCCCTTGATAAGATTTTCTGTAATATAGTCAGTTTCAAAAGTAGCTGTCACCAGAGTACCATCTATTCCGAATACCGCTAAATCAACCTTAGTAATCTGCTTTAGTTCCTCAATACAATTTGCTATAATTTGTGTAGAAATCATCCCTCTTAGCCCTTTCTGGTTTTGCAGCCACTTGTTTTTCTTTGCGCACATTATACCATAATTGACAATATTTTTGAAGTTAAAAAAGAGGATACCTTTCGGTATCCTCCTTAATCTCATATTACTAGTTTGTAATTGTCTGCTCTGTATCTTTATCAAATACATGAATCTTCTCAACATCAAATGCAAACTTAACTGTATCACCAGGTCTTGCAGTTGTACGAGAGTCAACTCTTGCAGTAATCGGGAACTCAGCCAGATCAAGATATAAGTAAACTTCTGCACCAAGTAATTCGTAAACCTTAACGGTTGATTCGAATACACACTTGGATGTTTCGATAAACATTTCTGAATCATATACGTCTTCAGGACGAATACCGAATGTAACAGTCTTTCCAGCGTAACCACCGTCAATCAGCTTCTTAGCCTTTGCAGGAGGAAGAGGAATGCTGCTACCAGCAACCTTAAGGCTTACTGCTTCTCCATTTACTTCTACTTCTGCATCAAGGAAGTTCATCTGAGGTGATCCCATAAATCCTGCAACGAATAAGTTACCGGGCTTCTCATACAGATTCTGAGGTGTATCTACCTGCTGAACTACACCGTCCTTCATAACTACGATTCTATCACCAAGAGTCATAGCTTCTGTCTGGTCATGTGTTACATAGATGATGGTGGTGCCTAATCTCTGGTGTAATTTAGCGATCTCAATACGCATCTGTACACGCAGTTTAGCATCCAAGTTAGAAAGAGGTTCATCCATAAGGAATACTTTAGGATTACGAACAATTGCACGACCCATAGCAACACGCTGTCTCTGACCACCGGACAAAGCCTTGGGCTTACGATCAAGAAGTGCTGTCAAGTCAAGGATCTTAGCTGCTTCCTTAACCATCTTATCAATTTCATCCTTCGGAACTTTTCTTAACTTAAGACCGAAAGCCATGTTATCATATACTGACATATGAGGATACAGAGCGTAGTTCTGGAATACCATTGCGATGTCTCTGTCCTTGGGTTCAACATCGTTTACAACTCTGTCACCAATCTTTAATTCACCTGAAGAAATATCTTCCAAACCTGCAATCATACGAAGTGTAGTAGATTTACCACATCCTGAAGGTCCAACGAAGATGATAAATTCCTGATCCTGAATTTCAAGATTGAAATCTTTTACTGCCTCAAATCCGTTAGGATATACCTTGCAGATATTTTTTAATGATAAACTTGCCATTTTATTTGCCTCCTTAAAAATAATTAATTCATAATCAAACCTGAAATCAGTATACATGACTTTATTCGTCTTGACTATGCCACTATTCCACAAAGATTTTATTTTCCATTGTAAAAAATGCTTATAAAGATTAGCTTTTTTTTCATTATGCGGCAACTTGACCAAAAAAAGCCATTATCCATAGACACTTTGTACAATTATTCCTGGCGCTCTCTATCATCGTAAAAAGCGAGCTGATTCTTTCCTCTTCTCTTGGCCTTGTAAAGTGCCTGATCTGCCGATTTATATAACGTTTCAAAATTATTTCCATCTGCCGGGAATACAGCTGCTCCAATACTTGCTGTTGCAGAGTATTTTACATAATCCCCCGCCTGGAAATTTTTAAAGAAGGTTGCAAGTTTCTGTGCTTCCCTTAATATCACCTCATCATTAGGCATATCTTTCAGGAAGATAGTAAATTCATCTCCACCGGTTCTTCCTATAATGTCAGTAACACGGAAATTGGAGCCAATCTGTTTACCAAGAGTACGCAAGACCTCATCCCCGAAAGCATGTCCCATGGTATCATTTATCTTCTTAAAATTATCAATATCTAGTACAAACATCATCGCCATGCTATTAGGATTCTGACTTATGTATTCTTTAATCTTCCGCTCTGTTGCAAGCTTATTGTTCAAACCTGTCAGCAGGTCTGTATCAGCCTTTTCCTGCAAAGACTTGCTGTTTTCTTCGTTCTTCCTTTTGGCCATAAAATCAACTGCAGCAAATGCAACAATAAACAAAATCATGACACTTAACAGCTGATACAACATGCCAATGGTTTTCGCCCATATCTTCTGCTTACATGAATCAACATAAGACTGGCTGATTCCGAAAACCATTACCCAATCATTGATATCAAGAGGTGAATATACAAGCGTTCTTTCCTCTTCTCCGGCAGCTACTGCGACCGAATCTGTGTCCATATTCTGCATTTTTACTTTAGCTTTTATAATAATATTTTGATACTTTTTATCTATATTTTTCCAGATGTTCCCATCTTTCAACATTACATTTTCTGCACCTCTGGATATCATTATTTTTCCGTCATTATTGATTAACGCAGCAAATGTATACTGATCAAATTCATCCATGTTAATCAGTCTGCTTGCTCTGTCTAAATGATAATACATGAGAAGAAAGCTTTCTTTCCCGGGAACTGGTACAACCACAACAATAGCATCCGATCCGGTAATTCCATCGTTTTCCGTATAGAGATACTTTACATTCTGTTTTTGATTAAGTGCACCATAATAATCAGTTTCCTTTAAATCGATATGCTCCCCCAAATGATTCACAGCAAATAAGTCTTTTATACAGTAAACAGCTTCATAGACTCCGGCCTTTTCTCGCAAAGCACTGAGAAGATTTTGGGACAGCTCCGGGCTTATTTCTTCTTCACTGCCAAATACCTGAGCTGTTGTTTCTCCAGCAACACCCACACATTGAAGGTCATTGTAAACCTTCTGCGCATTTTTATAGGCAATTTCTTCCAGTTGTGTTTCTACTGTTTTAATTGCGCTCTCACTAATATTATTAGAAAAATTTAAAAACATTATTAATATAATAATGACTACTGTTGCAAAAGGTATGAGCCATTTCCATATCAAATTTCCATGCTCTTTTCTCATCCTACTTATTTCCCTCTTCTTCCGGTTCTACTGTCCATTCGCTGTCATCTATCGTTTCTTCTTCAGGCTCAAAACGCTGAAATGTCTTGCTGTAAAGAATCGCACATAAAAATGCCGGACCTGATATTCCAAGCATCAATACCAACGGCACCAACTGAAATGCCAATACCCCAATGATTACAGGTACTGCCCAACAGATCATCATAAGCACTGTTTTGGGAAAACTTAAAATTCCCATCAGGAAAGAATTTTTAAAAGTATTTTTAATTGTATTTTCAAATCTTGCCAATACAGGAAAAACATACATAAGCCCAAAAAGTAATACGATAGCAACAGCTATCAGTGCAATCCTTATCCATGAAGGAAACCCAATGGTCGAATACTTAAGAATAAAAAAATCTCCTGCCATTAGTGCCATCACAGCCAGAATAATCAACCAGATAATCGTGGCCTGTTTAAAATTCTCTTTAAAAGATTTAAAAAAAGATCTGGTGAGATAACCTTCCTCGTTCTTTACCATCTTAAGAACTACATAGTTCAATGCTGTCATTGACGCTCCTATTGTTATAATAGGAAGACAGCAAATCAATGTAAGTACATTTAAATAAATCAAATCTGCTATTTTGTTCAAGGACCTGAACACAGGACTATCCAAGTTAAAAAATCTACTCATTTCAAATTTATCCTTTTCTTATGCTGACTCTTATGACAGCTATTACTTTAGTTTCCCCAATACCTGCGCATACTGTTGATTCAATTTTCTGTACGTAAACATAATTTCCTCTACTCTGGCATTGACTTTCATTATAATATCTTCATAATAATCAAGGAAAAGCTTTACCATTGCCCTACTATATTTTCCTTCTGCAGCATCCTTCCGCAGCAGCTTCTGTATCTGTGCTTTTTCAAGTACCGGTCTGTAAGCCCTTTGACCCAAAAGTGCTGTAACGGTATCTGCCAACTGCAAAATCTCCTGTCTGCTGTTCATCTGTATCTCACGAAGTCCACGGGGATATCCGCTGCCATCACAACGCTCGTGATGTGCTGCTACAATCGCCACCACTTCTTCATCCATTCGATCCTTCAAGACTTTCTCAGCCATGTGTACATGCGTCTTTATCTGGGTGTATTCCTCCGGTGTAAGACTTCTGGGTGCATCAATAATTTCTTTTGGCATTGCCAACATTCCAATATCATGAAGGAGCGCTCCATAATATAGCTGTTCCTTCTCTAACGTTCCCAGTCCCACCTTCTGTCCCATAATTTCAGCTATGCACAGGCATGTTACTGTATCTACCACAGATGTTTCACTTTTAAAGCCCTGACAGAACATAAGCATTTGAAGAAACTTCTTCTTATCCTCATTAGAAAAGAGCATATATCCGATAATATCTTCAAGTTCTTCCTTATATTTATCTTTTTTTACTTTTCTGAGAATATCATATTTTTTTATTGCTTCAGAAATAAGTACCAAAGCTTCTTTGCTAATTACAGTACCGACCTGCTTTTCAAACATGGCCATATCAAATTTATCACCAAGTGCTTCCGAGTAAATATCAACCTTTTCTGCCAGATTTAAATAAGCCGCTATCTCCTTATACTCATAATCAAGCCCTTCCATCTGCAAATAATCCATGTGATGATAGAGAATTACCGATGCAAGTTCACTTAATGGTGATAAATATTTAAAAACAAGATACCCATATGTAGCATGCGGCGTAGTTTCTTTGCACTCGTATTGTACCAATTGATTCAAGTCTTCTGTTTTATAAGCACCTATGTCATGTAAAGATGCCATAAATACAAAATCAGCCAACTCAAATTTTTCATAACCGCCTTTACATTCCAACATCTTGTAGAGATAATACGCTACTCTTGAGCCATGATCCATTGCTCTTCGATCCACCAGCCTAAGCGTATCACACATCAGAAAAAAAATGTCCTTACTGCGAATATATTCCATATGCTTTACCTATAATCATAATCGATACTCCATAGGAGTGTATATAATTCCATCTTGCTGCTTTTCCGGTCCCAAATCACGAAAGCCCACTCTGTGATAAAACCCCACTCCATAGGGTGAGGAATTAACAGTAAGACGTGACTTCCCCAGCTCTGATTTCACGTAATCAGCCATTTTTTGAATTAACGCTCTTCCGATTCCATGTCTGTGATAACGTTCATCCACAAAAAGAAGTGATATATGCATTTCATTCCGCAATGTAATCATGCCGATCATTTTACCCTGGTCAAAAGCCACCATCATCTGATATTTTCCCATATCAAACATCCGCTTCAGCCCTGAATCTGTAATAAAATCTTCAAAACTCCTGATGCCCTCAAGAGGATAATCATTGGTTTCAAATTCCAGAAAAGTTTTCCATGCCAGCCCCATTGCTTCTTCCCATTCGTTCTGACACGCAAAACGTATTTCGTAAGGCATTTCCTGATTCATTGGTTTTCCCTTCTTATCCTAATGTATCATTATATCAGAATAAACACTATTTTACAACAAACTATAGTTCATCAAATATAGCTGTCTGTAAATCCATCGGCATTTTTGCGCAAATAAATTATATACTACTTCACGTTTTGTGTCTAGTACCAAGGTACTATTACTGTGTCATTTCTACGCCGACACGATTAACCAAAGGAAGTCCATTTTCCAAAGCATACGCATTTTCTAAGGTAGTAAGTGCAATCGCCTGCATAGCTTCTCTAGTAAAAAATCCCATATGAGAAGTGACCAGCACATTAGGAAATGTCATAAGACGTGCAAGGTTATCATCTACAATAATATCATTGGAACGGTCCTCGTAAAATACACCTTCCTCTTCCTCATATACATCCAGCCCTACACCGCCAAATTTTCCATCCAGCATACCAGCAATCAGTGCTTCTGTATCAATCAAACCACCTCTGGATGTATTGATCAGATAGACTCCTTTCTTCATAGTCATTATGGCTTCCCTGTTAATCAGGTGACGTGTTTCTGAATTAAGAGGACAATGTAGCGTAATAATATCGGAATTTTTGAACAACTCATCTAAAGATACATACTCAGCTTCCAGCCCTTCTACGGGATAAGGATCATAACAAAGTACATGTGTCTGAAATCCATTCAAAATCCGTATCATTGCCTGACCGATCTTACCAGTTCCAATCACTCCCGCTGTTTTTTCATACAGATCCATTCCCATCAGCCCATTCAGACTCATGTTAAATTCCCTTGTGCGGTTATATGCCCTGTGAGTCATCCTGTTTATGGTCAGCAACAGTGCCATGGAAAACTCTGCAACTGCCTCTGGTGAATAACTGGGAACACGCAGAATTACTATTTTATCCTCTGCCGCTTTTACATCTACATTATTAAATCCTGCGCTCCGCAATAAAATAGCTTTGACATTCATCTCATAGAGTACATCTATCATCTGGGCGTCTACATGGTCATTGACAAAAATGCATATTGCATCATACCCCTTGGCCATAAATATCGTTTCCTGATTACAGGCTGCCTCAATAAAATGAATATCAAAGCCATATTCTTTTCCCATTGGTTCAAACCAGATCCTGTCATAAGGTTTCGTCCCATAAAATGCAATTTTCATATAAGATCCTCTCACTGTTCAGATTTTGCATGTTGCACATGTTATACTTATTATTTGCAGGGACTCCTATGTTTTATTCCATCTTACAGGCAGTTATGAAAATAAATTCTCGAAGAAGTTTTTAATTGAATTTTTCAGGTTTTCAAAAAAAACACTAATTGCATTAGCGGCGGCATTTTTCACAGTATCAGTCACAGCTTCATCTACATGGTCGATAAACTCTTCGCCATATTCTCTGTACAGCTCCTCTGCCTTTTCTATCACATACTCGGCCGAAAAACCCACATCCTCCAACTGTTCCATTACATCCACTAACTTTCTGGCATCTTCCTTGCTGAGCTCAATTCCCAGCTTTTCTTTTCCTTCTTCAATAATCTCCAATATCTTTTCTTCTGTATCTGCCTCCTTAGAAGCAGCATTTGCAGATATCGAAGGCGCCGAAATTGCCAGTACCAATGCAACCAGAACCGCCAAAATTTTCTTATTCATTACATCAACCTCTTTTTATATCCATTACAACTGGTATTCCTTTACCCTCTCCATAATCCATGGATAAAGATCTTCATATACCTGAAGCTTATTCTTTTCATTCAGGATCTCATGTCTTCCTCCTGCATATAGTTTTAAAGAAATACGCCTCATCCCAACTTTGGTAAAATCATCATAAGCTTTCTTTACACCTTCTCCATAATTACCTACCGGATCCTTGTCTCCTGCAATAAAGTGTACCGGGAGATCCAAAGGCATTGCTTTTAAGTTTTCTTCCTGATTCAGTCGATCCAACAAGGTAAACAAGGTTGTAAATCCATTAACCGTAAAGGTAAAACCACAAAGCTCATCCTCTAAATATGCATTCACAACTGCTTCGTCCGTACAAAGCCAGTCAAAAGACGTTTTGGTATCCGATATCCGTTTGTTATAATCTCCAAAGGCAAGTCTGTCAATAAACGTTGCCACATGACGCTGCCCCAGAAAAACACTCTGAACGGCAGCCAGTGCCTTACAGCTCTTTACCAACAGTTTGGACTTAGAACCTGTACTGCATATAATGGCTCCCTGTATGCCGGTTCCATATTTGAATAGATAATTGCGCAGGATAAAGGAACCCATACTGTGTCCCAATATTACATAAGGTACGCCCGGGTACTCCTCCTGGGTCATCTTTTTCAGACGATGCACATCCCGCACTACCACAGTAGCAGGATCCTGCTCACAAAAATATCCATAGCACTTATCTTCTCCCACACTTTTGCCATGCCCTAAGTGATCCTCTCCTGTTACCAAAATTCCTTTTTCACACAAATATTGTGCCAGCTCCTCATATCGTTCAATATATTCAGCCATGCCATGTACAATCTGGACAATACAGATTACTTTGCCTTCCGGCACCCATCTAACTGCATGGAGCTTCGTCTTACCGTCTCTGGAATCAAACGTAAACTCTTCTTTCCTTACCATTGTAACCTCCTGTTTTGTCTAACGGCTCCCCAACCAATAGACATCTCTTTTGTTAGCAAATTTCAGCCCCTGCAGGCATTTCCTTCTCAGGCGTAAGTAATGCCAGATTTCCTTCACTGTCCTCTGCACAAAGCAACATCCCTTCAGAAAGGACACCCGCCAGTTTTGCAGGCTTTAAGTTGACCAGCACCATAACCTTTTTACCCACCATTTCTTCTGCACTGTAATACTGTTTGATGCCTGACACAATCTGCTTGACCTGACTGCCAATGCGCACCTTGGAGCAGAGCAGCTTCTTAGACTTTGGTACTTCTTCACAGGCAATGATTTCTCCCACTTGAAACTGCATCTTTTCGAACAAATCGTAAGTTATTTCCTCTTTTGGTTCAATATCAATCACATCTGCATCTTCCTGCGCACCCTCTGCAGCCGCTTTCCTCTGGGCAAACATTGCTTCTGCCTTCTCTACAACTTCCTTGGCATCCAGTCTTGCAAAAAGAATTTCCGGCTTATCAGTTACATGATTTCCTGAAGGATAAGCGCCAAAAGTGTCAAGCTCCTCAAAGCCACGAAGCTCTGCACTCAGCTGTGCGGCAATCTTTTTAGCAGTCTGCGGCATAAAAGGTTCTAACAAGGATGCCCCAATCATGATGCTCTCTACCAGATTATAAAGCACAGTGGAAAGACGATCCTTCTTCGCCTCATCTCTGGCAAGTACCCATGGCTCCGTCTCATCGATGTATTTATTGCAACGTTTAAATAATGTAAAGATTTCCGTCAGCGCATCTGCAACTCGCAATTCATCCATTTTAGCAGAAACCTTACCAAAAGTTCCTGTCACAACAGCCTTCAATTCCTCATCTACAGCTTCACTTACACCCTTGTCCGCAACAATACCACCAAAATATTTATTACTCATGGAAATAGTTCTGTTAACTAGATTTCCAAGGGTATTAGCAAGATCAGAATTAATTCTCTCCACCAGCAGCTCCCATGAAATAGTTCCATCATTGTCAAATGGCATCTCATGAAGCACAAAGTAACGCACCGCATCCACTCCGAAAAAATCCACCAGATCATCTGCGTAAATTACGTTTCCTTTGGACTTACTCATCTTACCATCCCCCTGTAAAAGCCATGGATGACCAAATACCTGTTTTGGCAGTGGCTCACCCAATGCCATCAAAAAGATGGGCCAGTAAATAGTATGGAAACGAATGATATCCTTTCCGATTAAGTGCAGATCCGCTGGCCACAGCTTATGATACTGCTCAGAACTGTTCCCGTCACAGTCATAGCCGATTCCTGTAATATAGTTTGTAAGAGCATCCAGCCATACATAAACCACGTGCTTGTCGTCAAAATCTACCGGAATACCCCATTTAAACGAAGTTCTGGAAACACACAGATCCTGCAGTCCAGGAAGAAGAAAATTGTTCATCATTTCATTCTTGCGGGACACCGGCTGAATAAATTCCGGATGGGTGTTGATATGCTCAATCAGCTTATCTGCATATTTGCTCATTTTGAAGAAATATGCTTCTTCCTTAGCAGGCTTTACCTCCCTGCCACAATCAGGACATTTGCCATCAACCAGCTGTGACTCCGTCCAGAAGGATTCGCATGGAGTACAATAAAGTCCCTCATAAGAGCCTTTATAAATATCGCCCTGATTATAAAGCCTCTTAAAAATCTTCTGCACCTGCTTCTCATGATAATCGTCTGTTGTACGAATAAAATGATCATAGGAGGTATCCATCAAATCCCAGAGATTCTTAATGGTTCCTGCCACATTATCTACAAACTCCTTAGGGGTAATACCTGCTTCCTGTGCTTTAAGTTCAATCTTCTGTCCGTGCTCATCCGTTCCGGTCTGGAAATAGACATCATAGCCATCCTTTCTTTTAAATCTGGCAATACTGTCTGCCAGCACAATTTCGTAGCTATTGCCTATATGTGGTTTCCCTGATGTATATGCAATAGCCGTTGTGATGTAATACTTTCCCTTATTCATTCCACTATCATCCCTTTCTAAAAATTTCCCATGATACAAAAAAGCCATCTCCTATCAACGATAGAAGACAGCTTACATGCCGTGGTACCACTTCTCTTTATTTCTGCCTCACGGCAGAAACCTTATCAGGTACAAGAATACCTTTCCGCTATAACAGGCGGAACCTGTTGCAATCTAACCGCTTATCTACGTACCCGGGTCGGTGCACCGCTC
>CAMBLS010000047.1 GCA_945868485.1 uncultured Lachnospiraceae bacterium
ATATTTGGTCTTTCAAAATCAAACACTGCAAATACCCTCCTTTACGAACAATAAAAAGTAACAATTCTAACTTATCCCTATTTAGAATATAATTCGACGATAAGCATTTCGTTTACAGGAACATCAATCATTTCTCTGGTAGGAAGGTTCTTAACTGTTCCCTTAAATGCTTCCTGATCCACATCGATCCATTCAGGAACAAGTCTTCCTGCTGTTACTTCAAGGATATCCTTGTATCTCTGTAAAGATTTGGATTTTTCTCTGATTTCGATAACATCTCCTGCCTTAACTAAATAGGAAGGAATGTTAACCTGCTTTCCGTTTACTAAAACATGCTTATGATCAACAATCTGTCTGGCTTCTCTTCTGGTTCTTGCAAATCCCATTCTGAAAACAACATTGTCAAGTCTGCTCTCAAGCATGGTCATGAGGTTTTCACCAGTCATGCCTTTCATTCTGTCAGCCTTTTCATAGTAGTTTCTAAAAGGCTTTTCAAGCACACCATAAATGAATTTAGCTTTCTGTTTTTCTCTTAACTGAAGACCATATTCACTTACTTTCTTTCCTGCTCTTGCATTGGTTCTGTTGGATTTCTTATCATATCCTAAGAACACAGGATCAAGACCAAGGGATCTACATCTTTTTAAAACCGGAACTCTGTTTACTGCCATTTTTATTTTCCTCCTGTTATTGTTTACAGCGCATACACGCCTTCTTCCAACTTAATTTTATTTCAAACTGAAAATATTGCGAAAGAACAGCCTCTGCTGTTCTTCTCATGATTATACGCGACGACGCTTAGGTGGACGGCATCCATTATGAGGAACAGGTGTCACGTCCCTGATACTGGTTACTTCCAGACCACATGCAGAAAGGGCACGAATTGCTGCTTCACGTCCTGAACCAGGACCCTTTACCATAACATCTACTGTCTTTAAACCATGTACCAGAGCAGCCTTGGTAGCTGTTTCTGCTGCCATCTGAGCTGCATAGGGAGTAGATTTCCTTGAACCTCTAAATCCAAGACCACCAGCACTTGCCCAGCTAAGAGCATTTCCTTCGTTGTCTGTCAGTGTAACAATTGTATTGTTAAATGAAGACTGGATATGTGCCTGTCCATGTTCAACGTTTTTCTTGACACGTTTTTTTGTCACTTTTTTTGTAACTTTTTTTGCTGCCATTTAAACTAACCTACTTTCTTCAATAAAATATTTTGCCTGTAATTATTACTTTTTCTTGTTAGCAACTGTCCTCTTAGGACCTTTTCTTGTTCTTGCATTTGTCTTGGTCTTCTGACCACGAACGGGAAGACCTTTTCTGTGACGGATTCCTCTGTAGCATCCAATTTCCTGAAGTCTCTTGATGTTCATGGCAACTTCTCTTCTAAGGTCACCTTCAACCATGTAACCAGCATCAATTACTTCGCTGATTCTCTTAACTTCATCATCAGTCAGCTCTCTGACACGAGTATCAGGATTAACCTGCGCTGCTTCAAGAATCTTGTTAGCACTTACTCTTCCGATTCCATAAACATAAGTTAAACCAATTTCTACACGTTTTTCTCTGGGTAAGTCAACACCTGCAATACGAGCCATTTACGTTTCCTCCATTTTCCTTTGTGCATCTTATTATGCACTGATACTAATTGATTGGGGCACTCTATGCCCAATCGGACGTTTCCGATCTTACGCGAAAATTCAAGCATCGCGAACCAAGAAGTAATCTCTAAGGCTCCTTCGTACAATTATATAAATCAGTACAACTTCAAATGAAGCTGCACTGCAGCCGCTTCATAATAATTGGACAAGAACCCTTCTGTTTTACAACAGTGGATTATCCTTGTCTCTGTTTGTGCTTCGGATTTTCACAGATAACTCTGATACGTCCTTTTCTCTTGATGATTTTGCATTTTTCGCAAATCGGTTTTACTGATGATCTAACCTTCATGTTAAACCCTCCTTTCAAAAAAGACCGTTTTACATTATAACATGATGTATTCATAAATGCAAGAGTATCTTGCACCTATTTTCTATTTGTCTCTCCAAATAATTCTTCCCTTGCTCAAATCGTATGGGGATAATTCCAATGTTACTTTATCTCCCGGAAGAATACGGATAAAGTTCTGTCTTAGCTTTCCGCTAATGTGCGCCAATACGCGGTGACCATTCTCAAGTTCTACCTGAAACATGGTATTGGGAAGTTTTTCTACTACTGTTCCTTCAATTTCAATTACATCAGCTTTTGACATGTGTTACCTCCTTATCATTGCCCATTGTTTGTTCTTATTTTAATAGCAAGCTTAATTTCTTCATTATATACTGTCTGACCATTTTTCAGTTTTTCTGCCAGCGTTTCATCTATACCGGTCTTTACAAGCTGAAGATGTTTTTTCTTCTTTTTCTTTGGATTTTCTGTTTTCCTGATTTTTCCATCTGCCAGGTAAACAAAATCTCCCTTTTCTTCCATGATCAAATACATCCTATTCTTATCATGTCCCGCTTTTGATATGGCAAACATTCCAATCATAGTTACCCTTTCCTTTCCGCAGAACATCAGCTCTGTCCAGGTAGCAATGTGAGAAGCTCCGGCTCGCCATCAGTAATCAACACTGTATTTTCGTAGTGAGCCGAAAGAGAACCATCTTCTGTTACCACTGTCCAGCCATCATCCAGCCACTCTACATAACAGCTTCCCATATTAATCATGGGTTCTATGGCAAGTGTCATTCCCGGGCGGAGCTTAATGCCCCTTCTCCACTGTCTGAAATTCGGTATTTGCGGTTCTTCATGAAGGCTGGTACCAATTCCATGTCCCACCAGATCTCTTACGACTCCGTATCCATACTTTGTACAATAAGCATCTATGGCATTGGAAATATCGTGTAGATGATTGCCTGCCTTTGCATATTTAATCCCTTCAAAGAAACTCTGTCTGGTAACCTCAATCAACTGAGTAGCCTCTCTGCTAACCTGACCAACCCCATAGGTTCTTGCCGCATCGGAATGATAGCCTTTGTAAATAAGACCTGCATCCAGGCTGACAATGTCGCCTTCCTGAAGAATTCTTTCTTTAGATGGAATACCATGCACCACTTCATCATTGACAGAAACACAGATAGATGCCGGATAACCATTATAATTTAAGAAATTAGGAACACACCCATAGCTTCGAATCAGCTTTTCGCCTAATGCATCAATATCACCGGTAGAAATCCCCGGTCTGATTGCTTCTCCAAGCTGTGCGTGAACCTCCGCAAGAATTCTGCAGGATTCACGCATCAATTGAATCTCTCTTTCTGATTTAATCGTTACAGCCATAACATTAACCTAAAATGGCAATAATTGCCGCAAATACATCTTTCATGTCAACAGTACCGTCAACTGATTTCAGGATACCTTTTGCCTCATAAAAATCAATTAAGGGCTGTGTCTGCTTATGATAAACATCCAGACGATTCTTGACTGTTTCCGGTTTGTCATCATCGCGGAGTACCAGTTCTTTTCCGCATGTGTCACAAATACCCTCTTTTTTCGGAGGGATATGCTCAATATGATAGGTGGCGCCACAGCTTAAGCATGCTCGCCTTCCACCCATTCTTCTGATAATATTTTCATCTGGAACATCTACGTTGATTGCAAAATCAATCTGATCATTAATCTCTGTAAGTGCCTTGTCAAGAACCTCTGCCTGAGGAATAGTTCTCGGGAATCCATCCAGAACATAGCCGTTCTTGCAATCATCCTGTGCGACTCTGTCAAGAAGAATCCTCACAGTCAGCTCATCTGGAACTAAAAGTCCCTGATCCATATACTTTTTTGCTTCCATTCCAAGCTCTGTACCATTTTTGATATTAGCACGGAAAATATCACCTGTTGAAATGTGGGGAACGCTGTACTTTTCTGCAATCATTTTGGCCTGTGTACCTTTACCTGCACCAGGTGCACCTAACATAATTATTTTCATAAATTTTCTCCTGATTATTATCCTAAATTTAGAAAGCAAGATAGAGGCAAAGGAAAAGCCTCAAGTATTTAGCCTGTAGCCTTCCTTTAACCTCTAATGTATTTAATAAGTAAATGACTCTTTAGTCATTCAAAAAACCTTTATAATTACGTACCAGCATCTGTGATTCAATCTGCTTCATAGTTTCAAGAACTACACTGACAATAATAATTAAGCTGGTTCCTCCAAAGGATACCTGCGCGCCAAACACACCGTTAAATACGAAAGGTAATACACATACGATGGTCAGTCCTGCAGCTCCAATAAAGATGATATAATTTAAGATTTTTGTCAAATATTCACTGGTCGGCTTACCCGGTCTGATTCCTGGAATAAAGCCACCCTGCTTCTTCATATTTTCTGCTATTTCCATAGGATTGAATGTAATAGAAGTATAAAAATAAGCAAAGAAGATAACTAATACCACATACACAACCAAACCAATGGAATAAACCGGTTCACTAGGCTTACACCAGTTGCTGGAACTTAACCCTCTTAAAATATGTGCCCATATTCCGGTTCCCTGATATCCAAAGAATCCACAAATAACTACAGGCAACTGCATCAATGATGATGCAAAAATAATCGGGATTACACCGGCTGTATTTACTTTTAAAGGAATGGAGGATGTCTGACCTCCTACCATTTTTCTACCCTGAACCTTTTTTGCATATTGAACAGGAATTTTACGTGTTCCGTCATTCAAAATAATGACCAATATTACCATTGCAATGATAATTGCAATAATGATAATCGCTGCTACGGCTCCGACGGCAATTGCTTTTCCAAATACAAACTGTTCAAACAACTGTGCCATATCTTGAGGAACCCTGGAAATAATATTAATTACCAAAACAATTGAAATACCATTTCCCACACCGTTTTCCGTGATTCTCTCGCCAATCCACATAAGGAATGCACTACCTGCAGTAAGTGCAGCGATAACAGTAATCACGTTTAATGCATTGTAATTTTCCAAAAGTCCGTTTCTGCCAAAGGCAATCGCCATAGCTGTTGACTCAATCAATGCAAGCGCTACCGTTACATAACGAGTAATTGAAGCGATCTTCTTTCTTCCATCCTCGCCTTCCTTCTGCATTTCCTCTAATTTTGGAATTGCAATTGTCAGAAGCTGCATAATAATGGAGGATGTAATGTACGGTGTGATGTTTAGCGCTAAAATGGACATATTAATAAATGATCCACCTGTAAAGGCATCAAAAAAGCTGAACGCATCTCCTGTCTGTTGTGCAAACCAGTTTGAAAAATAATGTCTGTCTACTCCTGGCACAGGAAGCTGTGATCCTAGACGGATCACAACTAACATAGCCAGTGTAAATAATAATTTATTTCTGATTTCTTTAATTTTAAATGCGTTTTTCAAGGTTGTAAGCATATTACATCACCTCTGCACTTCCACCAGCAGCTTCAATCTTTTCTTTTGCGGATGCACTGAAAGCATTGGCTTTTACTGTAAGCTTCTTGGTAATTTCTCCGTTTCCGAGGATCTTAACGCCATCTTTAGGATTTCTAACAATGCCTGTTTCAATCAATGTATCAACATCAACTACGGCACCATCCTCAAATCTCTCATTCAGCACATCTAAATTAATTCCCACGATTTCCTTAGAGCTTGGGCAGGTAAAGCCTCTCTTAGGAATTCTTCTGTATAAAGGCATCTGACCACCTTCAAAGCCCGGTCTGGGTGCTCCTGAACGAGCCTTCTGACCTTTGTGGCCCTTACCAGCTGTCTTACCATTTCCTGAACCGTGTCCACGACCTCTTCTAAAATTATCACTGTGCTTAGAACCTTCTGCAGGTCTTAAATTTGATAATTCCATCTCGACACCTCCTTATCTTTTAAACTTCTTCAACTTTTACTAAATGTCTAATCTGCTGAATCTGACCTCTTGTAGCTGCATTGTCAGGCAATACTACTGTCTTATTCAGCTTTCTAAGTCCCATGGATTCTACTGTAGCTTTATGCTTGGGAACTGCTCCGATAGGAGATTTTACTAAAGTAATCTTTAACATTTTCTGTTCTGCCATCTTCTCGTCCCCTCCTATGCCATAATTTCTTCCAAAGATTTTCCACGTTTCTTAGCTACTTCTTCAGGTGTCTTAAGCTCGCTTAAGCCTGCAATTGTTGCAAGTACAACGTTCTGCTTATTGTTAGAACCAAGTGATTTTGTACGGATATTCTTGATACCGGCAAGTTCGCAAACGATACGTGCAGGACCACCTGCGATAATACCTGTACCTTCGGGAGCCTTCTTCAAAAGAACGGAAGCGGAACCGAATTTTCCTGTAAAATCATGTGTAATACTCTTATTTTCATCAGTTGCAACGGAAACCATATTCTTGATAGCGTCCTCTTTACCTTTACGGATCGCTTCAGGGATTTCTGTTGCCTTTCCAAGGCCAGCGCCTACATGTCCATTCATATCTCCAACTACAACCAGAGCTGTGAAACGCATGTTACGACCACCTTTAACAACCTTGGTTACTCGCTTAATGGAAACTACTTTTTCTGTTAATTCCATACCGCTAACATCGATGATTGTATGTCTCATGTGTGTTTCTCCCTTCCTAGAATTTCAAGCCAGCTTCTCTGGCTGCATCAGCTAATGCTGCGATCTTACCCTGGTATATAAAGCCGCCTCTGTCAAAAACTACGGTATCAATACCTTTTTCGATTGCTCTCTTTGCAATAACTGTTCCCAAATATGCTGCTGCATCAACGTTATTGGTTTTTTCAAGCTGCTCTTTTACTTCCTTTTCAACTGTAGAAGCTGCAACTAATGTATTTCCAACTGTATCGTCAATAATTTGAGCATACATATGATTATTGCTTCTGAATACTGCAAGACGAGGTCTTTCAGCAGTACCGCTAAAGCGGTTACGGATTTTCATGTGTTTTTTAACACGAACTTTTTGTCTTGACTCTTTGCTAACCATCGTTACACTCTCCTTATCTATTTCTTACCAGTCTTACCAACTTTACGTCTGATTACTTCATCAGCATACTTGATACCCTTGCCCTTATAAGGTTCAGGTCTTCTCTTGTCTCTGATTTCAGCTGCGAATTGGCCAACTTTTTCTTTATCAATACCCTTGACAATAATGATGTTCTGACCATCCAGTACGGTTTCAATACCTTCAGGGTCGATCATCTCAACAGGGTGAGAATATCCTAAAGATAAGGTTAACTTATTGCCGGATTTTGCTGCTCTGTAACCAACACCGTTTACTTCCAGTTTCTTTTCATAGCCATCTGTAACACCAACTACCATGTTGTTGATCAGTGTTCTTGTAAGACCGTGTAAAGATTTCATTTTCTTTAAATCGTTGGGTCTGGAAACAGTTACTTCTGCTCCTTCAACCTTGATTTCCATTTCAGCCGGAAGCACTCTTTCCAGTGTTCCTTTAGGACCTTTTACAGTCACTTTGTTATTTTCTGCAACTTCTACAGTTACACCTGCAGGAATCGCGATTGGCATTCTTCCTATACGTGACATGCCCGTACCTCCTATAAAAATTTGTGCTTGATTTTTTAAGTTCACCGAGGACGAATCTTTTCAGCTTACCATACGTAAGCTAATACTTCTCCGCCTACCTGTAACTCTCTTGCTTTCTTGTCAGTTACAACACCCTGGTTTGTAGAGATGATTGCAATACCTAAACCGCCAAGTACCTTGGGCAGATCTTCCTTGCCTGCATAGACACGAAGACCGGGTTTGGAAATTCTCTTTAAACCGCTGATGATCTTTTCGTTTCTGTCAGCACCATACTTTAATGTGATGCGGATTGTCTTAAAGCTTCCTTCATCGATCAGATCATACTTCTTGATAAAGCCTTCTTCCAGAAGAATATCAGCAATAGCCAGCTTCATTTTGGAAGAGGGAACATCTACTGTATCATGTTTTGCAGTATTTGCATTACGGATTCTTGTAAGCATATCTGCAATAGGATCACTCATTGTCATTTTATTTTCCTCCTTACTTTATCTTACCAGCTTGCTTTTTTAACACCAGGAATCTGGCCTTTGTAAGCTAATTCACGGAAGCAAATTCTGCAAATTCCGTATTTTCTAAGAACAGAATGTGGACGTCCACAAACTTTGCAACGAGTATATTCTCTTGTAGAGAATTTAGGTTTACGCTGCTGCTTAATCTTCATTGATGTTTTAGCCATGAATTTACCTCCTCCTATTTCGCAAATGGCATATTAAATAATCTTAATAATTCACGTGCTTCTTCATCAGTCTTTGCTGTTGTAACAAAGATAACGTCCATTCCTCTTACTTTGTCTACTTTGTCATATTCGATTTCAGGGAAAATAAGCTGTTCTTTGATACCCAGTGAGTAATTACCTCTTCCGTCAAATGCGTTGGGGTTTACACCTCTGAAGTCACGTACACGGGGTAATGCAAGGTTAACCAGACGGTCAACAAAGTCATACATCTTTTCCCCACGTAAGGTAACCTTACATCCGATTGCCATGCCTTCTCTGATCTTGAAGTTAGCAACTGACTTTTTCGCTTTGGTAAGTACTGCTTTCTGTCCGGTGATTGTCTCAAGGTCTTTTACCGCAGATTCCAATACTTTTGCATTGTCTTTTGCTTCGCCAACACCCATGTTGATAACAATCTTGTCGAGCTTCGGTACTTCCATGATATTCTTATATCCGAACTTTTTGATCATAGCATCTACGATCTCGTCATTATACATAGTTTTAAGTCTGCTCACGCTTCCAGTTCTCCTTTCCTAGAATTAATCAATCACTTCACCTGTTGTCTTTGCAAAACGTACCTTCTTGTCGTTCTCAACCTTAAAGCCAATTCTTGTAGCTTTTCCCTTGTGAACATACATTACGTTTGAAAGATCAATGGGAGCTTCTTTTTGAATAATTCCACCATTCTGGTTAGCTGCTGAAGGTTTTGTGTGCTTGGTAACCATGTTTACGCCTTCCACTAAAACCTTGCTGTTCTTAGCGTCAACGGAAATTACCTTTCCTTCTGTTCCTTTATCTTTGCCGGCGATAACCTTTACAGTATCACCCTTTTTAATCTTTAAAGTTGCCATGCTGCGCACCTCCTATAATACTTCGGGAGCCAGAGAAACAATTTTCATAAACTGTTTTTCACGAAGCTCTCTTGCTACGGGTCCAAAAATACGTGTTCCTCTTGGAGTCTTATCATCTTTAATGATAACAGCAGCATTTTCATCAAATTTAATATAAGAACCATCTTTACGACGTGCGCCCTTTACGGAACGAACAACTACAGCCTTTACAACGTCACCTTTTTTTACAACGCCACCTGGTGTTGCATCTTTAACCGTAGCAACAATCACATCGCCGATATTTGCATATCTTCTTGTGGATCCACCCATAACTCTGATGCAAAGGATTTCTTTTGCACCTGTATTGTCAGCGACTTTCAGTCTGCTTTCCTGTTGAATCATGCCAATTCTCCTTCCAAATTCATTTAAAACTTTTCAAACCACGGAAATTTGCTAAGCAAATTTCCCAACTTTGCCATAAGCAAATGTTGTCTTCGCCGCAGGCGAATGTTTTATTTAGCTTTTTCTACGATTTCTACAAGTCTCCATCTCTTGTCTTTAGATAAAGGTCTTGTTTCCATAACTTTAACGGTATCACCGATCTGGCATTCGTTATTTTCATCATGTGCTTTTAATTTGTAGGTATTCTTTACGACCTTCTTGTAAAGCGGATGTTTCACATGTTCTTCGATTGCAACAACGATTGTCTTATCCATTTTATCACTGATAACTTTACCGGTACGTGTTTTTCTTAAATTTCTTTCTTCCACGACTTTATGTCTCCTTTCTTTGACATTCCTGCAACTTCAGGGTTCGGCTTATGCCTCTTTCTGCTTCTGAGTAATTACTGTCTGAATTCTTGCGATGTTCTTTCTAACCTCTTTAATTCTTGCGGTATTATCCAGCTGGTTAGTTGCATTCTGGAATCTCAAATTGAAAAGCTCTTTCTTAGCTGCTACTAAATCCTGCTCAAGTGCAGCAACTGATTTTGCCTGTAATTCTTCTACATACTTGTTAGTTTTCATTTGTTGCACCACCTTCCAAGTCTGCCTTAGAAACAATCTTGCATTTGCAAGGAAGCTTATGAGTTGCAAGACGTAAAGCTTCTTTTGCGATTTCTTCGGGAACTCCTGCGATTTCAAACATTACACGTCCGGGTTTAACTACTGCTACCCAGTATTCAAGTGTACCTTTACCGGAACCCATACGTGTTTCTGCGGGTTTTGCTGTTACTGGTTTATCAGGGAAAATCTTAATCCAAACCTTACCACCACGCTTGATATAACGTGTCATAGCAATACGGGCAGCTTCAATCTGGTTAGATTTGATCCAACATGGTTCTGTTGCAACAATACCGTATTCACCGTAAGTAATTGTGTTACCACGGGTTGCCTTTCCTCTCATGGTGCCACGGAACTGTTTACGACGTTTTACTCTTTTAGGCATTAACATTATTTATCGCTCCCTTCCTGCACTGTCTTTTCTTCATTCTTCTTGGTAGGAAGTACTTCGCCCTTGTAAATCCATACCTTAACACCTACTTTACCATAGGTTGTGTCAGCTTCTGCGAATCCGTAGTCGATATCTGCTCTCAGTGTCTGAAGAGGAATTGTTCCTTCACTGTAGAACTCTGTACGAGCCATATCTGCACCGCCAAGACGTCCGGACACAGATGTCTTAACACCAAGTGCTCCGGCTTTCATTGTTCTTGACATGCAGGACTTCATGGCACGTCTGAAGGAAACACGGTTTTCAAGCTGCTGAGCAATATTTTCTGCTACTAGCTGTGCATCCTTATCAGGTCTCTTAATCTCTTTAATATCTACTAAAACTTTCTTTCCTGTCATCTTGGAAAGTTCTTTCTTGGTTACTTCGATTTCTGCACCGCCCTTACCGATTACAACACCGGGTTTAGCAGTAAAGATGATAACCTTTACTCGGTCGGAAGCTCTTTCGATTTCAATCTTGGAAACTCCGGCACTATATAATTTCTTTTTAAGGAATTTTCTGATGTTGTAGTCTTCTACAAGGAAATCAGAAAAATCTGCTTCTGCATACCATTTGGAATCCCACTCCTTAATAATACCAACTCTTAAGCCGTGAGGATTAACTTTCTGTCCCATTCAATCTTCCTCCTATCTCTCATCCAGCACAATTGTGATATGGCTCATTCTCTTTTCGATTCTGTAAGCTCTACCCTGTGCTCTCGGTCTAACTCTCTTCATTGTAGGTCCTTTATCTGCATAGCATTCTGCAATGTAAAGGTGCTCCGGATTCGGATACTTTGTGGGATCCTGACTGTACAAATATTCAGCATTTGCACGTGCGGACTCCAGTAATTTCTTGATAATGCTGGAAGCATATCTGGGATTGTATTCCAAAATACCCAGTGCAGTTTCCACATCTTTGCCTCTGATGGCATCTAATACGAAACATGCTTTTTGAACAGACACTCTTGCGTAAGATAACTTAGCTGAAGGTCTTGTATCTTTCTGCGCATTTCTCTCTCTTTTAATTTGGGATCTATGTCCTTTTGCCATGATGAAACCTCCTATCTTACTTTAGACTTCTTTTCGTCTTTTCCGTGTCCTCTATAAGTTCTGGTTGCAACAAATTCACCTAACTTGTGTCCAACCATATCTTCTGTTACATATACAGGCACATGTTTTCTTCCGTCGTGTACTGCAAATGTGTGTCCCACAAAAGAGGGGAAGATTGTAGAACGACGGGACCAGGTCTTAATAACCTGTTTCTGTCCTGCTGCATTCATTGCATCTACTTTTTTCAGCAAACTTGCATCTGCAAAAGGTCCTTTTTTCAGTGATCTAGCCATTTTCTTCTCTCCTCCTTAATTATTTGATGGCTCTGCCGTCTCTTCTTCTTACGATTAACTTGTTAGAAGCTTTTTTCTTCTTACGAGTCTTTAATCCAAGAGCAGGCTTGCCCCAAGGTGTACAAGGGCCTGGACGACCAATACCGGTCTTACCTTCACCACCACCATGAGGATGGTCATTGGGGTTCATAACAGAACCACGTACTGTAGGACGGATGCCCATGTGACGCTTACGTCCTGCTTTACCGATCTTAATCAGACTGTGATCAACGTTACCAACAACACCAACGGTTGCTCTGCAGATGATCGGAACCATTCTCATTTCACCGGAAGGAAGACGAAGAGTTGCATATTTTCCTTCTTTTGCCATTAACTGTGCGCTGTTTCCTGCGGAACGAACCAGCTGTCCGCCCTTGCCAGGATATAACTCAATGTTGTGTACCTGAGTACCAACAGGAATTGCTGATAAAGGTAAGCAGTTACCTACTCTCACTTCAGCTTCAGGTCCGTTCATGACCTTCATGCCATCCTTTAATCCTTCAGGAGCAAGGATGTATGCCTTTTCTCCATCTGCGTAGCAGATCAGTGCAATATTTGCTGTTCTGTTAGGATCGTATTCGATTCCGATTACTGTTGCAGGAATTCCTTCCTTATTTCTCTTGAAATCTACGATTCTGTATTTTCTCTTAGAACCGCCTCCGCGGTGTCTAACTGTAATTTTACCCTGATTGTTACGACCAGCATTTTTCTTCAAGGAAACAACAAGTGATTTTTCAGGTGTTGTCTTTGTAATTTCTGAGAAATCAGAACCGGTCATATTTCTTCTGGAAGGTGTATATGGGTTATATGTCTTAATTCCCATGACTCTTTCTCCTTTCGAGTTCTACATTTATTATCGCACTTGCTTGTGCATATCTACATCTTTTGACCTTAGAGACCAGCGAAAATTTCAATTTCCTTGCTGTCTTCTGTAAGCCATACGATTGCCTTTTTGGTCTTAGCAGTCTTGCCAACTGTCATACCGCGTCTCTTGCTCTTTCCATCCATATTCATGGTGTTTACTTTGGCAACCTTTGTTCCTTCGAACATCTTTTCAACGGCTTCTTTAATCATTGACTTATTTGCTTCGGGATGAACCAAAAAAGTATATTTCTTTTCGCTCATACCAGCCATACTCTTTTCTGTAATAACCGGTTTGAGGATTACGTCATAATACTGAATTGCTGCCATTATGCATACACCTCCTCAATCTTGGCTACTGCATCCTTAGTAAGGACAAGTGTGTCACCTTTCAGGATATCATAAACATTCATTGTGTTAACCTGTGCTGTCTTAACAGCAGGGATATTTCTTGCAGACATAACAACATTTTCATCATTATCAGCCAAAACAACCAGTGCTTTGCTGAATTTCAAGTTGTCCATAACTGCTTTAAATTTCTTTGTCTTGATTTCATCAAACTTAAGTTCATCTACAACTATCAGCTTGCCATCCTGTACTCTGCTTGTAAGTGCTGACTTAAGAGCTGCTCTCTTTTCTTTCTTATTAAGCTTGAATGAATAATCTCTTGGTACGGGAGCGAATACAACACCGCCTCCTGTCCACTGGGGAGCTCTTGTTGAACCCTGTCTTGCATGACCGGTTCCTTTCTGTCTCCAAGGTTTTCTACCGCCGCCAGAAACTTCAGAACGTGTTTTTGCCTTCTGTGTTCCCTGACGATTATTAGCAAGCTGCTGCACAACTGCCATGTGTACAAGGTGCTCATTGATTTCAACACCAAATACCGCATCGTTTAATTCGATTGTGCCAACTTCTTTGCCTTCCATATTATAAACAGATACGTTTGCCATCTGAATGGTCCTCCTTTCATCTATCGGCTTAAGCCTGAGCCTTAACAGTTTCTTTGATTGTAACTAAGGCTTTCTTGGGTCCGGGTACTGCACCCTTTACAAGAAGAAGATTCTTCTCTGCGTCAACTCTTACTACTTCAAGGTTCTGTACTGTAACCTTTACGCAGCCCATATGACCGGGCATTCCCTTGCCTTTAAATACACGGCTCGGTGAAGAGCAGGCACCATTGGAACCCTGGTGACGATGGAATTTGGAGCCATGAGCCATAGGACCTCTGTGCTGTCCGTGTCTCTTGATTGCACCCTGGAATCCTTTACCTTTGGAAATAGCAGATGCGTCAACCTTATCTCCGGCTGCAAACATATCAGCTTTGATTTCACTTCCAAGTGTGTATTCCTCAGCGTTTTCAAACTTGAACTCTCTGACATATCTCTTGCAGGAAACGCCTGCCTTATCGAAGTGTCCTTTCAGAGCCTTGTTCACGCCGTGTCTGTGAACGATTTCTTTCTTTCCGTTTTTGTCCTTGTTAACAATTCTTTCCTTCTTGTCAACAAAACCAACCTGTACTGCGCTGTAACCGTCATTTTCAACTGTCTTTACCTGTGTTACCACACAAGGTCCAGCCTGAAGTACAGTTACGGGAACTAAGGTTCCGTCCTCATTGAAGATTTGAGTCATTCCGACTTTGGTAGCTAAAATAGCTTTTTTCATTTTTTTACCTCCGTTTGTTTCTACAGCGGGCCTCTATCGGGCCATTCTAGTGTTAGGGGTTGTTTGAAGAATTGCTGTTATTTATTCTTCATCTTGATGTCAATGTACACACCAGCAGGCATTTCCAGTCTCTGCAGAGCATCTACTGTCTTAGGTGTAGGTGTGATAATATCGATCAGTCTCTTGTGAGTTCTCTGTTCGAACTGTTCTCTGGAATCTTTGTATTTGTGAACCGCTCTTAAGATAGTAACAACTTCCTTTTTAGTAGGAAGAGGCACCGGTCCGCTTACCTGTGATCCGTTCTTCTTGACTGTTTCGATGATTTTTTTGGCTGATGCATCAACTAATTGATGATCATAAGCCTTGAGTGTGATTCTCATTACTTGACTTGCCATAAAAAAAGTCGCCTCCTTTTCGCACTT